>JBMTYE010000017.1:0-13970 GCA_049454255.1 Flavobacteriales bacterium | reverse complement strand
CTCGAGGGGCTCGACGATGGCGGAGGGGAGGGGGAAGGTTTTGGTTTTGCTGGCGAGGAGCGTGGTGCCATCGGCGGCGTAGGCCGACATGCGGACGACGAGCGGGTTGCCGTCATTGGCGGAGTCGGGGTAGCCGGTGCGAGGCATACACCACATCGTGCAGGTGGCCCTCCTTCTTCACGCGCACCGTGAACTCGCCGAGCGCATCGTAGGTCTCCAGCTCGACCGGCGGCCGCATGTCGCGCTCGCAGTACGGACTGTGCTCAAGCAGCTGGCCGAAGTGGTTGCGGTAGCGTTTGGGCGTGTACACCGGGTGATGCGACTCGATGACGAGCAGCCGATTCTCCGGCGTGTCGAAATGCACGCGGTAGATGAGGCCCCGCGGAATGACGAGGTAATCGCCCGGGCGGAACGGGATGCGACCGAGCATGGTGGCCAAGGTTCCCGCACCCTCGTGCACGAAAATCACCTCATCGCAGTCGGCATTCTTGTAAAACTGCCCGTCCGGCATCGCGGCATCGGGTGCGGCCAAACTCAGAACGACATCGCTGTTGAACAGGATGGGCGTGCGGCCATTCACCCCATCCCCGCCCGGTGCACAGCGGAACCCTTCAAGCTTGCGGCTGTGCAAGTTGTGCTCCACCGCAGCCACCGGACGCACATCGATGGGAGCCGCCACCGAACGCACCATGGTGGGCCGGTGCACGTGGTACAGCAACGAACTCATGCCGACAAACCCGATGGTTCCGAAAAGCTGCTCGTAGTACAGGGTGCCGTCCGGCTTGCGGAACTGGGTGTGCCGCTTGTGGGGCACATGTCCGAGGCGCTGATAAAAGGGCATTCCGACGCGGTTTTCCTGCGAAATTAGGGCGAAACCGCCGCGGAATCCTGCCCGGCGTCAGTTCTCGCCGCCGAACAGCCGCCACTGCAGCACGAGCCGATCTCCTGGCTGCAAGGCCGCTCCCGGTGCGAGCCGGTTCAGCCGCTCAATCCGGCGCACCTGAACCGCGTGGGCCCGCGCCACGTCGAGGACATCTTCCCCAGCCACGACCGTATGCACCGCCGCATCTCCGCGCCGCCGGAACGGCTCGAGGTACACGCGCTCTCCCGCCGCCGGGGCATAGTCCGCCTCGCCTCGCGGCACGCCATTGTACCGGTAGAGTTGCCACGGCATGACGTCGAGCTCGCGCGCAAGGGAACCGTAGGTATCTCCCGAGCGGGCCTCGACAAACCGCACCCTGTTCCCCGTCCACCACACCTTCCTGCCTGCGGCCGGAGGCGGAGGCTGCGGAACCGCCTTCGCCACGGCCTCTGCTCCGTCGTATACGTGCAGGCTGTACCGCTCGATGAGCCCGATCAGCCGGTCCGCATAGGCCGGGTCTGTGGCATAGCCGGCGGCCTTGAGCCCGTGGGCCCAGCCGTGGTAATCCGTCCGCTCGAGAGCAAACAGGCCCGCGTAGCGCTGTTTCTTCAAGAATGCGCTGTGGTCTGCAAAGCTCTCGGACGCATCGCGGTAGGCCCGGAAGCATTCGCCGGGAGCATCGTCATCGAAGAACGCCCGCTCACCCGTCCAATCGCTGTGGCACTTGATGCCGAAGTGGTTATTTGCTTGCCGCGCAAGGGCACTACCGCCGCTGCCACTCTCGAGGATGCCCTGGGCGAGGGTAATGGAGGCGGGGATGCCGTGGAGCTGCATTTGGCGCACGGCCTCGTCCCGCCACTGGGCCACGTACGATTCCGGGGTGGCCGGACTGCGAGGGGGGTCTGTCGGGGCGTGCGCAGCCGCTGGGCCGGCCGCGCCCAAACCCGCAATGCAGGCCACCGTCCACACGGCCACCCGAACACCCCATTTCCACGTCATATCCCGAAGCTACGCCAGCGTCCGGACACCCTCCACGGATTCCCGGCGCACCTTTCCACCGGGCGCTGTCAAAAACCGTCCGGCAGCGAATCCGCCGGCATCCGCCGCGCTTCCCGGCCTTGCGGATCGTAAAACACCCACTCCCCCGTGGGCTTGCCCATCCGGTCGTACGCGCCTTCGATGTTCAGTGTGCCGTTCGGATACCACGTCCGATAGGCGCCGATCTGCAGTCCTGCATCGTATTCGTGCTCTGCCCACGGCGTGCCGTCGTCGTAAAACGCACGCCACATTCCATCCCGCTTGCCCTCAAGCAAACCGCCTTCCCGATCGAGCTCGCCGTTTTCGTGCCACGCCCGGAACCCGACCGTATCCTCTTCCACCACCACATACGCCGTCCGCGGCGACCCATCCGGCCACGTCACCTCCACCACCTCCTGCTCCTGCTCCCGCCCACACCAAATCCCCAACAAACTCAAACCCAAACCAAAACTCAAACTCAAACTCAAACTGGAACTTAACCTCTGTTTCATTTCTCCCGTGCAATCGTGTAATCCACCAAATCTACCAATGCCGCCCGCGTGGCCCCTTCCGGAAACGCATCCAACTGACGCACAGCCGATTCCCTGTACATCTGCATGCGGTCCCGGGCATAGGCCACCCCAGGTCCCTCGAGGATGAAGGCCATGACCTCGTCCACCGCCGCCGGTTCGTCGTGGTGGTGCTTGACGAGCCGGATGATGCGCCTGCGGTCGCCGGAACTGCAGCATTGCAGGGCATGGATGAGCGGCAGGGTCATCTTGCGTTCCTTGATGTCGACGCCGCTGGGCTTGCCGGTGATGGTGCCGTCGCCGAGGTCGAGGAGGTCGTCTTTGATTTGGAAGGCGAGGCCCACGGCCTCACCAAACGCCCGCAAACGCGCCACCTCCTCCCCGCCCGACCCAGGAGTCCGCACGCTCGCCGCGCCGCACGCACAGCACGCCGCAATCAGCGACGCCGTTTTGCGCCGGATGATCTCCGTGTAGACGTCTTCTGTGATGTCGAGCCGGCGGGCTTTCTCGATTTGGAGCAGCTCGCCTTCGCTCATCAGCCGCACGGCTTCCGAGGTGATTTTCAGCAAGTCCCACGTGTCTTCGTCGACGCTCATCAGCAGCCCGCGGGACAACAAATAGTCGCCCACGAGCACGGCGATTTTCTTGCGCCACAGCGCCTGAATGCTGAAAAATCCCCGGCGTACCGGGCTGTCGTCCACCACATCGTCGTGCACCAGCGTTGCGGTGTGTAGCAACTCGATGAGCGATGCTGCCACGAAGGTCCGACGACCGGTCGGGCCTGCAGAACCTCCCGCATCGAGCTCGGCCACCAGACGTGCCGTCAGAAACACGAACAGCGGGCGCATTTGCTTCCCATTGCGCCGAATGATGTACCGCGTAATGTGGTCGAGCAGCGGCACGTCGGTCCGCATGGCTTCCCGGAAATGCCCCTGGAAGGCCTGCATTTCCGCGGCCACTGGGGCCTGGATGCGGTCGATTCGCGCCATGGGCGCCAAATGTACGCCCGAAGCCGCCGCGCCTCCCGCCTATCTTCGCACCATGATCCGTTCCATGACCGGCTTCGGCAAGGCCTCCGGACCCGTCGGCGACCGCACGCTGTCGGCGGAAGTCCGCTCCCTCAACGGCAAGCAGCTCGACCTCGGCGTGCGCACCCCTTCGGCCTTCCGCGACCGCGAAGCCGACCTGCGCCGCCACGTGTCAGGTGCCGTGCTCCGTGGAAAGTGTGATGTCGCACTCTCCTTCGAGTTAGAGGCCGGGGAAGTCCGCACGGACCTGAACCGTCCCGTGATCGACGCCTACCTCGATCGGCTCCAGGCCATCGCCCGCGACCGGGGACTGCCCCAGGACGGACTCATCGCAGCGGCATTGCGCCTTCCGGACTCCGTTTCCACCCCACGCGAAGCCGCAACCGAAGCCGAGTGGACCGCTGCCCTTGCACTGGTCGCCTCCGCGCTCGAAGCCTTCGATGCATTCCGGTTGCAGGAGGGGGCAACGTTAGACCGGGATTTACGTGGACGCATTGCCGCCATCCTGGAGCTCGAGTCCGGTTTAGACGCCTTGCTCGCTGCACGGCATGCCCGGATCCTGCAGCGCATTCGAACGAACCTCGAGGAAGCCATCGACCGGTCGCGGATCGACGAAAACCGGTTCGAACAGGAAGTCCTGTTCTACTTGGAAAAAATGGATGTCAGCGAAGAGCGCGTACGGCTCACGGCGCACTGTGCGTACTTCCTCGAGACCCTTTCTGCTGGCGGTGAGGCTGGCAAACCGCTCGGTTTCATTGCCCAAGAAATCGGCCGCGAAATCAATACCCTCGGATCGAAGGCAAATGACGCTGACATCCAGCGCCGGGTGGTTCGGATGAAAGACGAGCTCGAGAAAATCAAGGAACAGGTTCTCAATGTGCTATGAGCATCTCCTCCGCACCCGGTAAAGCCATCATCTTTTCTGCGCCATCTGGGTCCGGAAAAACCACCATCGTCCGTCACTTGCTCGAGCACGCTGACCTGCCGCTCGGCTTTTCCGTAAGTGCGACCACCCGCGCGCCCCGGGGAACGGAGCGACACGGCGTGGATTATTACTTCCTTTCGCTTGAGGATTTTGAACGCCGCAGCGCAGCCGGAGAATTCCTCGAATGGGAGGAGGTCTATCCCGGCATTCGCTACGGGACCTTGCGGAGCGAACTGCAGCGCCACGCCGAGGGAGGCCGGGCGGTGCTCTTCGACGTCGATGTGGTCGGAGGGCTTCGGTTGCGTGAGCTTCTGGGCGATCAGGCGCTTGCCATTTTTGTGCGCACGCCCACGCTGGACATCCTCCGGGAGCGCCTGGAACGCCGCGGAACGGATTCTGCCGAGTCGATCGCTATACGGGTTGAAAAAGCTGCCCGTGAGTGGCGGTACGCGGAGCAGTTTGACATCCAAATCGTGAACGACGACCTCGCACAGGCGTGCGATGATGCAACGCGGGTCGTCGCAGCATTCCTGGAGGGATGACACCTATGCGGCAGGTCACCGTTCTGTTCTTCGGATCGTTCAACCCGATTCACGTGGGACATTTAGCGGTGGCCCAGGCCGCACTCGCCCGGCCCGAAGTCGACGCCGTTTGGTTTGTCGTCACGCCCTCAAACCCGCACAAACAGGAAGAGGGCCTTGCTCCCGCAGAGCTGCGCCTCGCTCTCGTACGAAAAGTGCTGGCCGGGATGCCCGGTTTTGCGGTGTGCGATATCGAGTTCACCTTGCCGCCTCCCCACTACACCGCCTCTACACTCCGGGCACTCGAATCGGCGTATCCGAAAACCGCCTTCAGCCTGCTCTTAGGGGCAGACAACCTGCGCACCTTGCACACCTGGCGCGATGCGGAACGGCTTGCAGCGCATAGCCCCCTATATGTCTATCCCCGCCACGGAGCGGACGTTTCGTCCGCTACCCCATGGGAAACGGCGTTCCCGGACGTCGAGGTCATCCGCATCCCCGGAGAGCTGCATCCGTTTTCGTCCACAGCTTTCCGGGCGGCACTGGCACGCGGCGAACAGGCGGACGCAATGCTCCCCGAAGTGCTCAGAGGCGATCCGCGCCTTGCCGCGGCATACGGCCCGGGGGGTTAGGTGTTGTTGTAGGCCCCCATCGCGGTGGCGAGTCCCGCCGTGGTGATGGTTTGGATGGCCGCCGCGCAGCGCGCACACCGCTCGGGCAAGGCAGCCCGTTCTTCGGCAGACCACGTTCCGAGAACGTAATCGACCTGTGCGCCGCGGTGAAATTCCGCCCCGATGCCGAACCGCAACCGCGGATATTCGGTGGTTCCGAGCACGGCTTGGATGTCTTTGAGCCCATTGTGGCCGCCATCAGACCCTTTGGCCCGAAGGCGCAAGGTGCCGAAGGGCAACGCCAAATCATCGGTCACCACCACCAGGTGCTCCCGATCAATCCGCTCCGCTTCCATCCAGTAGCGGACGGCTTTCCCGCTGAGATTCATGTACGTCGAGGGCTTCAGCAGCACGAGCGTACGCCCTCGGAAACGGACCGTGGACACGTCGCCTAACCGGGCTGGGGAGAATGCCCCTCCAGCGCCAGCAGCCAACGTGTCCACGACCTTGAATCCGATGTTGTGCCGGGTTTCTGCGTACTCCGCTCCGGGATTTCCCAGACCGACGATGAGGTACTTCATCCCCCGGCTCCGATCGCTTATTTGGACGCAGCGGCAGCAGCGGCAGCAGCCATGGCCGCACGCGTCTGCTGCACACCTGCGAGCAACGTCGAGTCGCTCAGCAGCACCGTGCAATTCGGCACAGACAAGTCACGAACGCGCACGTTCTGACCGATTTCCAGGTGCGAAATGTCGAGAGCAATGAAGTCCGGCAAGTCCTTCGGCAACCCGCTCACCGGCACCCGGCGGTACTGCAGCTCGAGGCGACCACCGGCCATCACGCCTGGAGACGTGCCCGTGGTACGCAGCGGCAGCTCTACCCGCACCGGCTTGGTTTCGTCCAGCTCGAGCAAGTCGATGTGGATGATTTTATCCGTCACCGGATGAAACTGCACTTCCTTGAAGATGCAGTCGTGGACCTTGCCGTCGAGGTCGAACTGAAGGCGGAACACCTCCGGATTGTACACCAGGCGGTGCAGTTCGAGTTCAGCGACATGGAAGTGATGCTGCTGACCGAGTCCGTAGAGCACCCCGGGGATCCGTTCGCTCTTGCGCAGCTCGCTCGCATCTTTTTTCCCTACGCTCCCACGGGGGGAGCCGCTCAATGATGCAGTTTTCATAACGCGGGTTTAATGGATTTCTAAACTTGAGCTGATGGAACGGTTTTCCATCAGGCAGGTAAGCACTTGGCCAAACATCTCGTGCACCGGTAACACGCGGATTTTTCCGCAGGGCTGCGACCAGTCCAGCGGAATGCTGTCCGTAACAATCATTTCCATCAGGGCACTTTCCTCGATGCGCTCGTACGCCGGGCCGCTGAGCACGGCGTGGGTGCACATCGCCCGGACACTTTTCGCTCCGTGCTGCATCATCAGGGATGCAGCTTTCGTCAGGGTGCCGGCCGTGTCGCACATGTCGTCCACCAGGACCACATCCTTCCCTTCGACCTCTCCGATGACGGTCATGTGCTCGACTTGGTTCGCGACCTTCCGCTGCTTGTAGCAGATGGCCATATCTACCCCCAGGGCCTTTGCATAGCTGTTTGCGCGCTTCGTGCCTCCGGTGTCTGGTGTGGCGATGCACAAGGTGCTCCGGTCCATCCGCTCCAGGTATGGGAGGAAGATGGTGCTCGCATAGAGATGATCTACAGGCACTTCGAAGAACCCTTGGATCTGGTCAGCGTGCAGGTCCATCGTGATGACCCGGTCGACCCCGGCTACGGTGAGCATGTTCGCCACGAGCTTCGCTCCGATGGCCACACGCGGCTGGTCTTTGCGGTCCTGTCGGGCCCATCCGAAGTACGGCAGCACAGCGATAATGCGTTTCGCGCTAGCGCGCTTCGCGGCATCGATGAGCAACAGCAGCTCGAACAAATTGTCGGTCGGCGGGCAGGTCGATTGCACAATGGCCACCTCCCGGCCCCGCACCGTTTCCTCGATACTGACCTGGAACTCCCCGTCGCTGAACCGCGTTGTGTTCACCGGAACTAACTCCGCTCCATACGCAGCAGCAATACGCGCTCCCAACTCGTGGGATGCCGATCCTGCGAGGATGCGGAGGTTGTCGTTTGCGGCGAAGTGCATGGTTCCGGTGCGGTTTTCGGGCGGGCAAAGGTACAAAAGGCAGGCGAAACCCCGTCAGGGGCTAATCCTGAATTCGTTAGCAGCTTGAACCCCTTCCCGTGGACGTTCAAAATCTCGATGGACGAGTCCCCGCTGAGGTGCCGCCGCAGTTTTGCAATGTACACGTCCATGGACCGGCCGTTGAAGTAGTTCGGCTCGCCCCAAATCGACTTCAACGCATGCGCCCGCTCGAGCAGCCCGTTGCGGTGCTTGCACAACAGGAACAGCAATTCGTTTTCCTTCGTTGTGAGGCGGTGCTCTTCTGCCCCATGGCGAAGGGTTTGGGTGTTGTAATCAAACGCGTAGCTGCCGATGGCAAAGGTGGTCACCTGTTCGCCCTCTTCTGGAAGCGCCGCAGATCGCCGCAAAATCGCTTGGATGCGCACGAGCAGCTCTTCCATGTTGAAGGGCTTCGTCATGTAGTCGTCAGCTCCTACGCGGAAGCCCTCGAGCGTGTCCTCTTTAGCGCTCCGAGCTGTCAAGAAAAGGATGGGCAGATGCCTGGATTCTCTACGGATTTCTTCAGCCACTTCTAATCCGTCTTTGCGCGGCATCATGACATCGAGCAGCGCAAAGTCAAACGACTGGCGGTGGAACTCCTTGAGACCCTCTACCCCGTCCTTTGCCCACGTCGTTTCGTAGCCCTTCGCCGTGAGGTAATCGCTAAGCAGTCGTCCCAGGTTCGGGTCGTCCTCACACAGGAGGATGCGGATCGGTGCTTTTGTTTGCATGGCAGGTGTGGTGTTGCGTTCCGGCCCCCCAGTCCGTCAATTCGCCACCTGCCGAGGCAAGCGGACGATGAACGTACTGCCTTTCCCGGGTTCGCTTTCGACGGAAATCTCGCCGCCATGCCGCTCGACTACCGTTTTCACGTAGCTGAGACCGAGGCCGAATCCTTTCACGTCGTGCACGTTCCCGGTGGGGACACGGTAGAGTCTATCAAAGACCTTGCCCAAATGTTCTTTCGCAATCCCGATCCCGTCGTCTTTGAACTTAATCATAAGACCATCAGGCAGTTGGGCTGTGCTGATGACCAAATGGGGATGCGATTTGGCATACTTCATCGCATTGTCCATCAGGTTGTACGCCACATTCGTCATGTGGATCTTGTCCGCATCGACCACTGGATTTGCCGCCTCCAGCACCAGCTCCACCCGACCCCCGCGTTTGTGGATCTGGATGGCATTCGTGCGGACGACCTCTTTCAGCACATCATGCACGTTCAGCGGTTGGGGGAAAAACCGCATCGCGCCCGAATCGGCCAAACTGGCCTGCAAAACATTCTCCACCAGGACCGTGAGGCGCTTACTCTCCTCGCGGATCAGGGAGGTGTAATGCCGCATGCTGTCCTCGTTCCGCCGCATGTCGGGATCGCCGAGAGCCTCGGCCGCAAGGCCGATGGTCGAGATGGGCGTCTTCAACTCGTGCGTCAGATTGTTCATCAGGTCCCGGCGTATCCGGTCGATGCGCTTGTTGCGGTTTGCGCCCACCACGGTCCGGAAGAACCCGATGGCGATAATAGCGAGCATCCCCCCAGTCAACACAAACTGCATCCAAAGCTCCTGCAACAGATCTCTGCGCAAATGCGGGAACACCACCCGCACAATCACCGGATCAATCCGCACCGTATAGGGCGACTCCGAAAGGACTAAAAGAAAGGGCTCCGCTACATCGTCCACCCGAATGGGCTGCCCGAAGGCATCGAACACCCCTACCAAGGCGGCCGACTGTATCCCATGCTCCTTCAAGGACTCTGAAACCAGGCTGTCTAACCGAAACGCATCCATACGGGCGAGCATGCGTTCTGTTCGGGCATCCAGACGGGCATGTATGCCGATGCTCCCTTGACCTTCGCCGGGTGAAGGCATGGACTCAAGTTCCGTCGTCAGCAGATCTACCGTCGGCCGCAAGAACCGGTCTGCCACTTGGCTGAGGGCGTGTTCGACGTTGTCGTCGAAGAGCTGGTGTTTCAGCTGCACGGAATCGCGCAGCCACAGGACCTGCACCGTGCTCATGGCGAGAAATGCCGTTACCATGACCACTAAAAACCAAGGTATCTGCCGGTTCCGCTTCACCCCGCAAAGGTACCTCGACCGCGCGGCCCGGCCACGTCCTGAACCTTCAACATCCGTTAACGCTGCCGTGACGTTCACGCAACCCCCTCGACACCACCTTCGCCGTCGCGTCTGGCCCCACAGGCCAGCACGGCAGGTTTTTGCAAGCCCCGACAGGGCTGAACCGGCGGTCCGCAGCGGCGGACCGTTTGCATTCCTGAAGTACCTTCCATCCGTGATTCCCGCTGCCGTTGTCGACCAAATCCTGAGTGCCGCCGTGATCGAAGAGGTCATCGGCGAATACGTCGACCTCAAAAAGTCCGGAAGCACCTACCGGGGACTCAGCCCGTTCACCAGCGAGAAAACCCCCTCCTTCTATGTGGTGCCGGCGAAAGGCATCTTCAAGTGCTTCTCTTCCGGCAAGGCCGGAAGTTTGGTCACCTTCCTGATGGAGAAGGAGAAGATCAGCTATCCGGAAGCGTTGCGCCTGCTCGCGCGCCGCTACAACATCGAGGTGCCGGAAGAAGCGCCTTCCGCGGAATTTCAGGCCGAACGGTCGGAGCGCGAAAGCCTTGCCGCCGTGCTCGCCTGGGCGGCCACCTGGTTCGCGGACCAACTCCATTCCACCGACGAAGGCCGCAGCGTCGCCCTGAGCTACTTCCGCGGCCGCGGATTCCGGGACGACATCGTGGCCTCCTTCGGCATCGGGTGGTGTCCGGAACGCTGGGACGCGATGACGACTGCGGCGCTCGAAGCCGGCTACTCCCTCGACCGCCTCGTCAGCGCCGGACTATCGAAGCCGCGTGAGAACGGAGCGTTCGACTTCTTCCGCGGGCGCGTCATGTTCCCGATCCGCGATACGACGGGACGGGTCATCGCGTTCGGGGGCCGGACTTTGCGGAAGGACAAGGAGGTTGCGAAGTACTTCAACAGTCCGGAGAGCGCGCTGTACCACAAGGGCGACGTGCTGTATGGGCTGGATTTGGCGCGGCCGGCGATCGTGCGCGAGGACCGGGTGCTGCTCGTGGAGGGCTACACCGACGTGATGGCCTTGCACCAGGCGGGCGTGCAGCATGCGGTGGCTTCTTCTGGGACGGCCCTCACGGAGGGCCAAATCAAGCTCATCCGCCGCTTCACCCGGCGTGTCACCGTGCTGTACGACGGGGACGCCGCGGGCATCCGTGCGTCGTTGCGGGGCATCGACCTGCTTTTGGCCGCCGGATGCGACGTGCAGGTGGTCCGCTTCCCCGACGGCGAAGACCCCGATAGCTTCTCGCACAAGGTCGGCGGGGAAGAACTCCGGCGGTTCCTCGAAACCGAATCCGTCGACTTTCTGGCCTTCAAAGTGGACCTCCTCGGCGCCGACGCCGGCACCGATCCGACCCGGCGCGCGGAGATGATCCACAGCGTGCTCGATTCGCTCGCCGCCATTCCCGACCCTGTCCGCCGCAGCGTCTACATCCAGCAGTGCGTCGCCGCGCTCGGCATGCAGGAGGAAATGCTCCTGCTCGAGGTCAGCCGCCGCATCCGCGACCGGTCCACCACCGCCGACAAGCGGGCACGCACGGCGACTCCCCAGCCCGAGCTGCCGCAGGAGCCCGTGGCGGTCATCCCCGCGTCCCGCCGGGCGGTCATCGAAGAGGACCTCGTGCGGCTGCTGCTGCTCTACGGCGACCGCACCGTCAGTGCACCCGTAGAAGATGGCGACCCTGTGGACGTGCCGTTTGCTGAGTTTGCTGTCCACCTGCTCGACAGCCAGAGGTGCACCTTCCAAGACGCCGCCTGCGCCGCAGTCGTCGATGCCTACCGCGAGGCGATGGACCACGGTGAGCTCCCGGCGGCCGAATCCTGGATGCGGCATACGGACAGCACCGTTTCCTCGCTGGTGGCCCACGTAGCCACGGTGCGGTACGAGGTCAGCCCGAACTGGACTCTCCGCCACGGCATCTACCCCGAATTCGAGCACGACCGGCTGGACAAGGCCCTGCACGACGGTCTCCACCTGTTGCTGCTCGACGAAAAGGAGCGCACGGCACAGGCGCTCGATGCCGAGCTGACCGCCGCGTGGGAGCGCGTGGAGGCGGGCGATGCCGAGGCCGAACAGGTGTGGCGCGACGTGTTGGCCATCAAGATGGCCCTCGACCGGGAAGTCCGCACACTGGCCGCCTACTTCGGAACCGCGATTCTCCGGTAGTTACTCGGACTCCGCCTGCCGCAAGTCGATGAGGTGGAGGTTGAGTTCGATGCGGGTTTGCCACGCTCGGTCTCTCCAGGTGTTTTGGACCACCGTAAACACCGCATCAAGTCGCTTCCAGTTGCGCACTTCGCTCAGCCGGTGGCCCATGTTGAACCCGACCGCATCGATGGGCATGCCGGTGCGGCTGGCGCACTGCAGGGTGAGCTTGAGGTGCTGTCCCTTCGCGCCCACGGTCCGCGGGGGCCGCACGCCATGCAAACCGGTGGCGAGAAATACCGGGGCCGGATTGCCCGGTCCGAAGGGCTCCAGCTGCTGGAGTTGCCGGAAGGCCTCTCGGCTTAAATCCCGCAACTCAATTTCCATGTCGTAGCGAACTTCCGGATTCGGTAGCTCACCCGCAAGCTGGGCTCCCACGGCCTGCTGGATGCGGTCACGGAAGGCCTGCAGCTTGTCTTTGCGAAGGCTCAGTCCCGCTGCCATCGGGTGTCCGCCGAACTGGTCGAGCAAATCCGCACACTGTTCGAGGGCCTGGTGGATGTCGACCCCTTCGACCGAGCGGGCGCTGCCGATAAGCAAATCCTGTTCTTCCGAAAGCACGATGGATGGTCTGTGGCGGTATTCGACCAAACGGCTGGCCACGATGCCCACGACACCCCGGTGCCATTCCTTGCCCCAGACAATATTGCAGAAGGCATCCGGATCTGACGCCTCCAGCCGTTCAATCGCCGCCCGTGTGGTCGTCTCATCGACGTCGCGGCGCAACCGGTTCATGTCCTCCAACTCCCGGGCCTGCTGCATGGCGACCTGCTCGTCCTTTTCCATCAGGAGGTCCACCGCGCGTTTTGCGTGTCCCATGCGGCCTGCTGCGTTGATGCGCGGGCCCAGCGTGAACGAAATGTCGCGGATGGAGCGCGGCGCCTGATGGATGTCCGCCGCCCGAAGCATGGCATGGATGCCCGGCCGCTGCATCTCGCGCAAGCGCTTCATCCCGAACGACGCCAGAATGCGGTTCTCGTCGAGCACATCCACGAGATCCGCCCCGATGCTGATGGCCACCAGATCGAGCTCCGCGAAGATGTTGCCTTCCGGAAAGTCGAGTCGGCTAGCAAGGGTCTGGATGAGCTTGAAGGCCACGCCACAACCGCTGAGTTCTTTGAACGGGTAGTTGCAATCCGGTCGCTTCGGATTCAGCAGCGCGAACGCTTCCGGGAGCGTGGCTTCCGGGAGGTGGTGGTCGCACACAATCACATCGATGCCTGCGGCCTTTGCCGCCGCGAGCGGTTCGAAGTCCTTCGTCCCGCAATCGAGTGTAAGCATGAGCGTTATGCTTTGGTCCACAGCATACGCCACCCCTTCCCTACTGACCCCGTACCCCTCCTCGTACCGGTGCGGCACATAGGTCTGAACGGTCGCCCCTATGCCTTCGAGAAAGCTTGCCACCAGCGCTACGGCCGTGGTCCCGTCGACATCGTAATCGCCGTACACCAGGATCCGCTCGCCATCCTCGACCGCAGACTGCAAACGCTCGGCCGCTTTCAGCATATCGGCCATCAGCGCGGGGTTGTGCAGTTCCGAATACTCGGGGTGGATGAACATGATGGCATCCTCCCTAGTGGTGATTCCCCTCCTCACGAGCAGGGAAGCAACCAACGGCGACAGTCCGGCGTCATCCACCAAACGCTTGACCACCTGCGGATCAGGCGCCGGCCCGGCAATCCATGGAACATTTTTCATTGTGCATCCAAGTACGGAAAAAAACGCCCCCGGTTTCCCTGTCCGCCCTATCTTTCGCCACCACATGAACCGGACAACTTTCCCTTCCGTTTCCCGCCGCTTGGTTGCGGTGCTTTCTGTTGCCTTCGCACTTCTCGTCGCAGGATGTTTGAACGAGGACAACAAGATTCCGGAAAACTGCTACGATGGCATCCTCAACAACGGGGAGGAACTCATCGACTGCGGCGGGCCCATCTGCCCAGCCTGCGATCCCTGTGAGAACGGACAGTACGATGTGCTGCTCGGCGAACAGTGGGTGGACTGCGGTGG
>JBMTYE010000016.1:0-14381 GCA_049454255.1 Flavobacteriales bacterium | reverse complement strand
CGTCGTCGCCGCGCGCGCTGAGCTGCAGCTTGTCCTCGAATCGGGCGCGCTGGTCGTCCGGATCGTTCAGCTCGCTGTAGGCATTCGCGATTTCCGTGCCGTTGACCATGAGCTCGAAGCGCTCGGTGTAGCCGGGTTTCGACCGGTGGGCCTTCGTAAGCGGCGACATCTCGACCGGGTAGTCGGTGATGAAGGTGGGCTGCACGAAATGCCCCTCGCATTTCGCGCCAAACAGCGCATCAATCAGCTTCCCCCGGCCCATGCTCGCATCCGTGTGGACACCGCATGCCGCACAGGCTGCGCGCAGGCCCGCCTCGTCGAGGCCATCGATGTCGACCCCGGTGTGGTCGAGGATGGCATCGCGCATCGTGACCCGACGGAACGGCGGGGTGAAGTCGAGGCGGGTGCCGTTCAGCATGCAGGAGGTTGGGCAGTGCACTGCGGTGCACACCTCGGCAAACAGCTGCTCCATGGTCTCCATCATCCACAGGTAGTCCTTGTAGGCGACGTAGAGTTCGAGCACCGTGAATTCCGGATTGTGGGTCCGGTCCATGCCCTCGTTGCGGAAGTTGCGGCTGAACTCGTACACCCCTTCGAAGCCACCCACGATGAGCCGCTTGAGGTACAGCTCGTTTGCGATGCGCAGGTAGAGCGGGATGTCGAGGGCGTTGTGGTGTGTGACGAACGGCCGGGCGGCGGCGCCTCCCGGGATGGCTTGCAGGACGGGCGTATCGACCTCGAGCCACCCGTTGCGGTCGAAGGCATCGCGCATGGCCCGGATGACCTGCGACCGGGCCTCAAACGTCCGGCGCACGTCGCGGTTCACCACGAGGTCGACGTAGCGCATCCGGTACCGGAGTTCGGGATCGGAAAAGGCATCGTGCACCACGCCGTGTTCGTCCGTTTTGACGGCGGGCAGCGGGCGCAGACTTTTCGAGAGCACCGTAAGTTCCCGAACGTTGACGCTGGGTTCTCCGGTTTGGGTCGTGAAGGTGGTGCCGGAGATGCCGATGAAGTCGCCGCGGTCGAGCAGGCGCTTGAAGACCTCGTTGTAGCTGGTTTTGTCCTCGCCGGGGCACAGCTCGTCGCGGTTCACGTAGAGTTGAAATGTGCCCGCACCGTCCTGAATTTCAGCAAACGACGCCTTGCCCATGATGCGGCGGCTCATCAACCGACCCGCTAACCGCACCTCGACCCCGTCGCTGAAGGCTTCCGTGAGCTCCTGGGCCCGGTGGGTCACCGGGAAGGCCGGGGCGGGGTAGGGGTCGATGCCGAGTTCGCGCAGCCGGGCAAGCGATTCGCGCCGGACGCGCTCCTGTTCCGTCCATTCCATGGAGCAAAGGTAGGCCCGCACACGCAGTCGCTCGCACCGGGCCGTACCTTCGGGCCATGGAGCAGATGCGTCAGTTGATTTCCGATTTTCCGGACCAAATGCGCGCCGCGTGGCGGCTCGCCGAAAGCACCCCCCTGTCCTACGGCGATTTCACCCCGAGCGCTGCACTCATTCTGGGCATGGGTGGGAGTGGAATCGGTGGTGCGGTGGCCTCCCGGCTGCTCGCCCCCACCTGCTCCGTCCCCGTCCTGACGTCGAGCGACTACGTGCTGCCCCGTTGGGTCGGCTCGTCCACCTTTGTGCTGGCCTGCAGCTACAGCGGCAGCACGGAAGAGACGCTCGCCGCCGTCCGGGCGGCCCACGCCGCGGGTGCCCGCATCGGCTGCATCACGTCCGGTGGTGAGCTCGGCCGTCTCGCCGCCACCCACGGCTGGCCCACCTTCGCCCTCCCCGGCGGCCACCCGCCCCGCTCCCAGTTCGGCTACGCCCTCACCGGCATCCTCCACCACCTCCACGCGGTCGGCCTGGCCCCGGCGTCGCTGCACGCCCGCCTGGGCGACATCGGCGACCTCCTGGCCTCGCGCTCCGAAGAAATCATCGCCCGCGCGGAGGAAATCGCCGACGCCGTCGAGGACCGCCAAATCTGGCTCTACTCCGACACGCCGCTCGAGGCCGTGGCCATCCGCCTGCGTCAGCAACTCAACGAAAACAGCAAGCTTCTCGTCTGCCACCACGTGTTCCCAGAGATGAACCACAACGAGCTCGTGGGCTGGGAAAGTGGGGGCGAAAACGACGTGGCCCTCATCCTCACCTCGCCAGACGACCACCCGCGCACCCGCATCCGGATGGAGGCCTGTGCGGAGTTGATGACCGAGACGGGGGCAGATGTTGTGCTTGTGGAGGCAGACGGCGACGATGCCATCGAGCGGGTGTTCGACCTTGTGCACGTGGGCGATTGGCTGAGTTTGCTCCTCGCAGAGCGGGCGGGTGTGGATCCGATCGACATCCGCAACATCGACTTGCTGAAACGTACCCTCGCAGAAGTTCGGGACGGGGAATGAAGCCGCGGGTGCATTTCCGGGACTTCGGAAAGGCCGACTACCGGCCGGTGTGGGACGAACAGGAGCGGGTGTTTGCTGAGATGCTTGCGCGGAAGTCGGCGCGGCGGTCGGATCCGAGTTTGGCCCCACCGGACAGCCACCTCTTTTTCGTGGAGCACGCCCACGTGTTCACGCTGGGCAAAAGCGGCGATGCGGGGAATGTGCTCGCGCAGCCGGATGAGCTGGCCGCCCGCGGGGCAGAAGTGGTCCCCATCAACCGCGGCGGAGACATTACCTACCACGGCCCGGGCCAACTCGTCGGCTACCCCCTGCTCGATCTCGAGCAGTTTTTCACGGACATCGGCCGCTACATGCGCACGCTCGAAGAGGCCATTATCCGCACATGCAGCGACTTCGGGGTCGAAACCGGCCGCATCGCTGGCCTGACCGGCGTGTGGGTGGAGCCAGACCGTCCGACCGCGCGTAAAATCGCTGCCCTTGGGGTCAAAAGCTCGCGCTGGGTGACGATGCACGGCTTTGCCTTCAATGTCGATCCGGACCTGAGCTACTTCGGGCTCATCGTGCCCTGCGGCATCGTGGACCGGGGGGTGACGTCGCTTGCGCGGGAGCTGGGACGGCCTGTGGCGGTCGCGGACGTGGCTCCTACGGTTCGAGAACACCTGACGGAGCTGTTCGGGTGGGATTTGCAGTTGAACGAATTACCTTTCTCGGAATGAAGAAGTTTCTGAAAATCTTCGCGGCGGTGGTGGTCCTGCTCGTGGGCATTTCGTTCGCCACCGGATACGGTTATGTATGGGGGGGCATGCGGGAGACCTACCTGCGGGGGTGGAAGAATGCGAACATCGACGATTTGGAGTTCCGGGAGGCGCGGACGCTGACGAAGGCGCCTGTTCCGCAGCCGTGGCCCGAGGCGCTGCTGCCTGAAAGTGCGCTCTCTGCTGAGGAGCTCGCGGCACTGGATGCCAGCGGGGCGGCGAGTTTTCTCGTCATCCAAGCGGATACGCTGCGGTACGAGCGGTATGCCCATGGCCACGACCGGACGACCGTGACGAATTCGTTTTCCATGGCGAAGACGATTACGGCGCTGGCGCTGGGCCTTGCGGAGGACCGCGGCCTTGTTCGGACAGGCGATGAGGTGGGCAAGCACCTCCCCCGCTTTTCAGGGGAAGCAGGCCGCGGGTTGACGGTGGAGGAGGTGCTCCAAATGCGTTCCCACATCCCCTTCGGCGAGGACTACAAGAACCCCCTCGGCTTTATGGCCCGAGCTTACTACCGCGGGGACATCCGGGGCCTGGTCGCCCCGTACCGGCCGGCTTCGGACCCGGGCACCGAATGGGAATACCAGGGCGGCAACACGATGCTGCTCGAAGAAATCGTCCTCGAAGCCACCGACGTCCCCGTGGGCCGTTGGGTGGAGACGGAGCTGTGGCACCGGATGGGGGCGGAGTCGGATGCGTACTGGGGGCTCGATGCCCCGGAAGCCGAGGGCGGGGTGGAGCGCAGCTTTGCGCAGTTCTATGCGACTTCGCGGGACTATGCGCGGTTCGGCCAACTGCTGCTGGACACCGGCCGGTGGCGCGGGGTGACGCTCATCGGGGAGGACTACGTGCAGCGGTTGCTGTCGCCGATTGCTGAGCGGACGCGGGAAAGCGATGTGCGGCATTACGGGTACCAAATTTGGCTCGGCACCGACGGTTCCGGCGACGCCTTTGCCGTGATGCAAGGACACCGCGGCCAGTACATTATCGTCGTGCCTGCGCGCGACCTCGTCATCGTGCGTACGGGCTACGAGGTCGATCCGGCGAAGGAGAACCACATTCCGCTGGAGGTGAACCGCTGCATCGACCGGGCGAACGCCATCGTCGGTGGTATGCGCATGTGATGCGAATACAAATTCTTCTCACGCGATTGTAAAACGCTGAGCGACGATTATCTTGGGGTTGCTTGTTTTGGCTGAACCAAACGGTTCCCCATGAATGACAACACGTCTCCTGTTCTGACTTGCCTCGTCGTGGACGACGAGCAGCACGCGCGGCAAGCGCTGTGCCGCCAAATCGAGCGCCATTGCCCCGCCCTCCAGGTGGTCCAAACCGCCTCCTCCGCACCCGAAGCGGCCCACCTCATCGAATCCCTTGCCCCCGATGTGGTGTTCCTCGACGTGCGCATGCCCCACGAAACGGGTCTGGAGCTCCTCGACCGCTTCCCGCAACGGTCCTTCCACGTGGTGTTCTGCACGACGTACCACGAATATGCCGTCGATGCACTGCGGCGAGAGGCCTTCGATTACCTGCTGAAGCCGGTCGATCCTGAAGAACTCAAGGCCTGCGTCCACCGCATGGTACAGCGCATCCACGGCGACCCCGAAGCTTCGCGCAAAATCGAGCTGCAGACCTCGGGTCACCGGTTTTTTGTGCGGCACGCAGAAATTCTTTCGGTGGAAGCTTCGGGCAGCTACGCCACCTTCCATCTGCTTTCCGGACGGCGCATTACGGTGTCGAAGAACTTGCGTAAAGTCGAAGAGCTCCTCGCGGACGACCAGTTCTTTCGCGTCCACAACAGCCAACTCGTGCGGATGTCGTGTGTCGAGAGCTTCAACGTCCGCGCGGGCACACTTACCCTGCGCGGTGGCCGCCAGGTCCCGTTCGCCGTGCGCAAACGCGACGAGGTACGCCGGCGGCTGGCGGCACTGATGGTAGGGGCAGACCCAGAGGCGACGGCGTGGACGCAAGCGGCAGAGGCCGGGCCGGAGCCCGTCCGGTGACCGCGTATCTTCGCGGAATGCGCACGGACATCCGGAGTTTGGGAAGGGAAGGACTGCAGGCCGCGGTGGCGGAACTCGGGGAGCCTTCGTTCCGGGCGAAGCAGCTCGAGGAGTGGCTGTGGACGCGCGCTGCCGGGTCGTTTGAGGAGATGTCGAACCTGCCCCGCAGCTTTCGGGAGGCGCTTTCGGAGCGGTTTGCACTCGAGCGCATTCGGCTTGTGGAGAAGCAGGTGAGTGTGGACAGGACCATCAAATGTGCCTTTGAGGTCGCGCCGGGTCGGGTGGTGGAGGGCGTGTTGATTCCCACAACGGAGCGGATGACGGCCTGCATCAGTTCACAGGTCGGATGCAGTTTGGCCTGCGCGTTCTGTGCGACGGGCCGTCTGAAAATGCTCCAAAACCTCTCCGCAGGGGAGATGTACGATCAGGTGGAGACGATCCGAGCGCTGGCAGATAGCCACTACGGCGTGGGCCTGACGAACATCGTCTACATGGGCATGGGCGAGCCCCTGCTGAACTACCGCAACGTGCTGGAATCCATCGAGCGGATTTGCGGAACGCCGGGTTTGGGCATGTCGCCGCGCCGCATTACCGTGAGCACCGCGGGCATCGCGAAGGCCATCGTCCGGCTCGGCGACGACCGCGTGAAATTCAACCTGGCCCTGAGCCTGCATGCCGCGAACGACCTGAAGCGCAGCAAGATCATGGCCATCAACGACTCGAACAACCTCGAAGCGCTGGGCGCTGCGCTGCGGCACTTCCATGCCTCCACGGAGTCGCGCGTCACCTTTGAGTACATCATCTTCGACGGGTTCAACGACGGCCTCGAGGACGCCCGGGAGCTCGCCGCGTTCTGCCGCAACGTCCCGTGCAAGGTGAACATCATCGAGTACAATCCCATCGAGGGCGGGGAGTTCCGGATGGCCCGAGCAGACAAGGTGGCCGACTTCGTGGCGCTCCTCGAGGACCGCAACCTCATCGTCAACGTCCGCCGGTCCCGCGGAAAGGACATCGACGCGGCGTGCGGCCAACTCGTCAACAACAACACCTGGGGCGCCCAAGCGGTGCGCAAATCCACCGCCTCCGCCGACGCCCCCGAATGAGCGGGATCAGTCGAGTTTGAGGACGGCGAGGAAGGCGCTTTGCGGCACTTCCACGTTGCCCACTTGGCGCATCCGCTTCTTGCCTTTCTTCTGCTTTTCGAGGAGTTTGCGCTTCCGGGTGATGTCGCCGCCGTAGCATTTGGCCGTGACGTCCTTCCGCAGGGCCGAGATGGTTTCGCGGGCGATGATCTTCGCGCCTATGGCCGCTTGCAAGGCGATCATGAACTGCTGCCGGGGGATGAGCTCCTTGAGCTTCAGGCAGATCTTCTTTCCGAGTTCGTAGGCGTTGTCGCGGTGGATCAGGGCGCTCAAGGCATCCACTTGGTCGCCGTTCAGCAGGATGTCCAGCTTCACGAGGTGCGAGGCCTTGTATTCGTCCGGGAAGTAGTCGAACGAAGCGTAGCCCCGCGAAACGCTCTTCAGCTTGTCGTAGAAGTCGAACACGATTTCGCCCAGGGGCATGCTGAAGCTCAATTCGACCCGGTCGGACGTGAGGTAGACCTGGTTTTGCAGGACCCCGCGCTTCTCGATGCACAGGGTCATGATTTGGCCGATGTACTCGGACTTCGTGATGACTTGGGCCTTGATGTAGGGCTCTTCCACCCGTTCGAGGTGGTTCGGGTCCGGCAGGTCGGACGGGTTGTTCACCACCTTCATCGTGCCGTTCTTGAGGTACGCGTGGTAGCTCACGTTCGGGACGGTGGTGATGACCGTCATGTCGAATTCCCGCTCGAGCCGCTCCTGCACGATTTCCATGTGCAGCATCCCGAGGAAGCCGCACCGGAAGCCGAACCCGAGAGCCGCCGAGGATTCCGGTTCGAACACGAGCGACGCATCGTTGAGCTGCAGCTTCTCCATCGAGGCCCGCAGCTCTTCGTATTCGTCGGTGTCGACGGGGTAGATGCCCGCGAACACCATCGGCTTGACGTCTTCGAAGCCCTTTACCGCTTCGAGGCAGGGGCGCTCGCGCAGGGTGATGGTATCGCCGACTTTGACCTCCTTCGCGTTCTTGATGCCTGAGATGATGTAGCCCACATCCCCCGTGCGGACGTGCGGCGGGGGGTTGAGGTCCAAAGCGAGCACCCCGATTTCATCCGCCTCGTACTCGCGCTCTGTGGCAAAGAACTTGACCTTGTCACCTTTTTTCAGGGTGCCGTTCAGGATCCGGTAGTAGGCGATGATGCCGCGGAAGGAATTGAACACGCTGTCGAACACCATGGCCTGCAACGGGGCATTCGGGTCGCCCTTCGGCGGCTTGACCTTGTGCACGATGGCCTCGAGAATGTCGTCCACACCGAGTCCGGTTTTACCGCTGGCCGGGATGATGTCTTCGGGTTTGCAGCCGAGGAGGTCGATGATTTGGTCCCCGACCTCTTCCGGATTTGCGGAAGGCAGGTCCATCTTGTTGAGGATGGGAATGACTTCGAGGTCGTGTTCGAGGGCCAGGTAGAGGTTGGAAATAGTTTGGGCTTCAATGCCTTGCGTTGCATCCACGATGAGCAACGCGCCTTCACACGCGGCGATGGAGCGCGACACTTCGTAGCTGAAGTCGACGTGGCCTGGGGTGTCGATGAGGTTGAAGATGTACTTCTTGCCATCCCGGGCGGTGTACTGCATCTGGATGGCGTGGCTCTTGATGGTGATGCCCCGCTCCCGCTCAAGGTCCATGTCATCAAGCGTTTGTTCCTGCAGCTGTCGGTCGCTGATCGTTCCCGTCACCTGGAGGAGTCGGTCCGCCAACGTGCTTTTGCCGTGGTCGATGTGCGCGATGATGCAGAAATTCCGAATGTGTTCCATGATGCCCCGGCATGTCGGGCGAAAATACGGCGCAACTGCGCGGATTTCGCGGAGTTTGAAGCAACTTTCGGGGTGATTCGTCTGTTCTCTGTTTGAGTATATTTACGCCCCTCCATGACCGGCAGAACCCTCCACTGCATGCCCATGCAACGCAGCATTCCCCTCCTGATTTTGGTCCTCGTTCAGGCGTTCGTTCAGGGCGTTTTTGCCCAAGGTCCGGATGTCGACGTGGCTCGGCGGTCTCCCCAGGTGTTGCTTCCGGCACACGGAACGACGCCGGAAGAGATTTTAGACCTGTACGGTTCTTTCGCTGGGGCAGTGATAAACATGTCTCGGGCGGAATGGGACATCATGCGTGCATGGGAGGGGTACGATGAACTGGAGGTTCGGCGGATTGTGGATTCATACAAGCAGGAGAAAGAGAAAAAACGCGAGGAGTCGGGAAGAAATGTGCGCAAGCTCATGCCCCCAGGCGGGTGCGACTGCTGGATCGAACCGGACAACACCTACACGACCATCACCACGTTCACTTGGAACTTCACCGGGGGCGCGGGGGTCAACGTCGATTGTTCGCACGGCCCGGTCGACCTGCCTTGGAATTTCAGCATGTACGGACAGACCTACGGGGAGTTCTATATCAACTCGAAGGGAACAGTGTCCTTCGGGGATTACATCATCGACTGGACTCCGGAAGAGTTCCCGAACACCGTCGAGCAAACCGCTCAGATTGCTCTTTTTTGGGCCGATACGGACTTGCGGAATAGCGGACAAATCAAGTACAAGGTCACCCCTGAAGCGGTTTATGTCAACTTCGTCGACGTCGGGTACTACAACAACCACGACGATCTGCTGAATTCTTACCAGTTGATTTTCACGCCGAACACGAACGGGGGAGTTTTGCCCGCCGGATACAATGTCCAATTGTGCTACCGCGATGTGGATTGGGCACACGGTGATGTCGGAGGTTCAGGCGGATTCAACGGAAACAACCCTGCCACCGTGGGTGCTGACGCGGCACCGACCACAGGGGCGCACGTGCAGTACGGGCGGTTTAACTTGTCTGATGCCACCTACAATGGTCCATATGGTGCGGCGGCAAACCAGCAGGACGGGGTGGACTGGTTAGACGGGAAGACGTTCAACATCGACGTGACGACATCCACGGGCAATACCCCTCCGCTGCCGACGGCCAGCGCGGGATGCGATACCATCTACCTGTGTCAAGGAGGAGAATACGAGGTTGACCTCGGGTTTTTGGGGCCGGAGGCAAACCAAACGGTCACCATCACCTCGTCCGCCGCGCCCGGGTGGACCTATTCGGTGACTCCCGGGAGCATTCCATCGCTGCAAGGACTGTTCGCCGCGTTGCCCACGAACATCGGCACCCACACGGTGACCATCACAGCCACGGACAATGGAACTCCAGCCGAGAGCACGGAAATCGAATTGATTTTCGAGGTGCTTCCGATCGAAATTCCTGACCTGAATGTGACCGGTAATTTTGCCATTTGCACAGGCGGATCGACCACCTTGTCGGTGGAGGGAACGGGATTTGACAGCTTTGAGTGGTCGAACGGCAACACGGCGACAACGAACACCTACACCTTCGGGGGGAACTTCTTCATTACGGGCTACGTGGAGCAGTGCGAGGCGGTCGAGTTTTTCACCATCGAGCAAACGCCGTATTTCCTTCCCGACGTAACCATCAACCCCACGTCGGTGTGCCCAGGTCAGTACGCTACGGTCCAGGTAGATCCGGCAGAGCAAGCGGGGTACTCCGCCTACAACTGGATTGCGAACTGGAACAACCTCGGCGGCACGGTGGCAAGTGGTCAAGGCACTCCGCAAGTTGAGGTTACGGATGGAACATTTGCACTGGTAGTCACGGATTTGGACGGATGCCAGGGCCAGCGTGTCTTCGTCATCGAACCGAATGGCTCGTACATCCCGGAAGTGGAATTCGAACCGTACTGCGACGAAATTCCTGACCAAATTGTCTTCGAAGGCGGCTACGCAAACCCAGCAGAAGGCAGCTTGACACTGTACCTGCAGAGCACGCAACCCGGAGGGTGGAACGGGAGTTATCTCTTCGTGACAGTGACCGGTTTGGACGGAGTCACGGAGACCATTGCCACCTCAAATGGTCCTTTTAGCCAGTTCAATATTCCCATTACCGCTGGGGATCAGATCGAGATCGAGTTCATCCTCTCAAACGTCACAAATCCCGACTTCCTGACGGTTTCGATGTACAACTGCGGGAACCAGCCTAGCTTTTTGACGGTATTCAATGATCCGCAGCCGGGCATCCTGTTTTCCGGGCCTGCTGGGTGCCAAGCCTCGCCTGCGCTCGGGACGTGGACGTGCGTGAGCGGTCCCGCAGGGTGGAGCTTTTCGAATACGGACGAATGGGATACGGTGTTTGAACCTGCGGGTTATGGCGTCTACGAAATCTGCTTTGCAGACGCCACATGTTCAGTAGACTACTGCTACGATATCGTCATCACAGAGCCCCCGACGATCGACCTCAGCAGCCCGCCTGCCGTGCTGTGCAATGGCACGGCGACGAACCTCGTGGCCACGGTCACGGACGTCGGTGGTTCTGCGACCATCAATTGGCCGGCACCGGGGCTCGACAATGTACTTGCGAACAGCTACAGCTGGCCGAACACGACGAATACAACGCTGCAGGTGACGGTCACAAACGAATGCGGAACGGCTTCAGACCAGGTTGCTATTGTTGCCAAAAACACGCCCGTGGCGAACATTGACGACGAAAGCCTCTGCGAAGGGGGAACGGTGCTGCTCGATCCGGTTTCGAATGACACACCGGATCTGACCTACACATGGCAGATGGATGGGACGCCGACAGGGGTCATCGCTCCGACCTACACAGCCACTACCTCGGGCTCGTACTGTGTAACGGTGTCGAATCTGTGCGGCAACGATACCGATTGTGCGTTGCTGGTCATTGTCGGAGACATTCCGACGCCACTCGATCCGATGACCATCGATTGCCAGGGCGATGGAGAAGCTGTGGTGATCGCCGACGTGCCTCCGGGGTATGTCGTGGTTTGGCCAGACGGCAGTGTGGGACCGACCTGGACGGTACCCGATGGGGCCAGCTACGACGGAACAGACATCTGCATGACGTATACGGATCCGTCCGGCTGCGAAACGAATACGGCTTGCACTTATCTGTACATCGGTGTTCCCCCGACCGTGAATCCGTATCCGGTACTGACTGCTCCACTTACGTTGTGTCCTGAAGTTGAATACGATTTCGATTTGAATGCGAGCGGGGCAGGGGAATTTACCTGGTACCTCGAGTGCAACGGGGAGAACATCTATTTCGAGGATCCGGATGAAGCCGTGAATGTGGTCAGTGCCATTTTCCCGATGGAATGCTGGGGGCAGCAAGTGACCCTGACCGGATTGGCCATCAATCCGTGTGCGACGGCGGGTATCCCGGGCTCGTGGGATGTGGTCATGGATGCCTGTGCGATCACGATTCCGAATGTGTTTACGCCAGGAAACGGCGATGACCTGAACCCAAGCTTCCGAATCGACGGATTAGACGTATACGACGATGTGTTGCTGCAGGTCTTCAACCGCTGGGGCCAAATGGTTTACGAGAACTACGACTACCGGAGCGGCGACTGGCTTGCGGACGATGTGGAAGATGGCACGTACTGGTACGTCCTTCTGCTTCCGAACGGAATAGACCACTCGGGCCACCTGACGATTATTCGGTAAGGGGCGACTTAGGCTGTGGCGAAGGCGAAGAAGCGGTTTGTATGTTCGGCGTGTGGGCACGGAGCTGCCCAGTGGGTGGGCCGTTGTCCGGCCTGCAAAGCGTGGAATTCCATGGAGGAGGAGGTGGTGGCCGCGGACTTGCCTGCTGTCCATGCGCGTCGTTCAGGCGGAGGCACGACGGAACTCGTGCCGCTGCGGGAGGTTGATGTATTGAAAGTCAGTAGGTTGTCCAGCGGTGATGCAGAGCTGGACCGGGTGCTCGGAGGGGGCTTGGTTCCCGGTGGTGTTGTACTCCTCGGCGGGGAGCCGGGCATCGGGAAATCGACCTTGATGCTCCAGGTCGCGATGGCCGTGGGTACGAGCGGCGGCCGGGTCGTGTACGTGGCAGGCGAGGAGAGTCCAGAGCAGGTCAAGCTTCGCGCGGAACGCCTCGGCGATGTCGCGGAGGAGGTGTTCATCCTTCCGGAAACGGATACGGCAGAGGTTATTGCGCAGCTCCGCGCGTCTGAGCCAGCGCTTGTGCTCGTCGATTCCGTGCAGACCCTCTTCCTGGCGGATGTTGAATCGGCCCCGGGCAGTGTCTCTCAAATTCGTGAAACAGCCGCCGCGCTGACGCGCTGGGCCAAACAATCGAGCATCCCCGTCGTCCTCATCGGTCACATCACGAAGGAGGGGTCCATTGCGGGACCGAAAGTGCTGGAGCACATGGTGGACGTCGTGCTCACATTTGAGGGCGAGCGGCACCACGCCTACCGGATGCTCCGCGCAGTGAAGAACCGCTTCGGAACCACGGCGGAACTGGGCCTCTACGAAATGCGCGGGACCGGACTTGCAGCCGTGGACACCCCTTCCGACGTGTTGCTCGCCGGTACAGGTGAAGGAGCGGCCAGTGGAGTTGCAGTCGCCGTTGCGGTTGAAGGGGCACGGCCCTTTCTCGTAGAGGTCCAAGCACTCGTGAGCTCAGCGGTGTACGGCACCCCGCAACGTTCGTGCACCGGCTTCGATGTGCGGCGCCTGAACATGCTTTTAGCTGTGCTCGAGAAGCGGTGCGGATTCAAGCTCGCCACGCGAGACGTATTCCTGAACATCGCGGGAGGCTTACGCATCGCAGATCCTGCGTTGGATTTGGCGGTCGTTGCGGCGGTACTTAGTTCGTCGCTCGACCTTCCGCTGCCGGGAAGCTGTGCCTTCGCCGGCGAGGTCGGTTTGTCCGGTGAAATCCGGCCGGTTTCGCGGTGGTCGCAACGTTGGGGGGAGGCACATCGGATGGGGTTAGAACGGCTGGTCTTGTCGGGTCACACGCGAGAGACGGAATCGACACCCGGCATTGAACGCGTCTCCCGTGTTGCAGAACTGCACAGAACCCTGTTTTAACGGCAGGAAAAGCATTTTCGTCGTACATTCAGGCATGGGATTTTCTCTACACCTGAAGGTGCTCGGTGCATGTGCGTTGGTGTCTTTTGGGATGCCCGCTGCGCGGGCCCAAACGCCCCGCACCACCATCGTACCCCCGCCAGACCTGTGGATCCGAGCAGATGTACAACGGGACTGGGGCGCGGCGCAGGTGTTCACGACCTGTTCGGAGCCGGTAGCTGTGGGGGTTGAGCAGCTCACCTTGCCTGCAGATGCGCATGGAGCTGTTTCCATCGTGCGGCGCTTCACGGCAACCTGTCCGTGCACGAACATGGAACTCAGTGCAGAGCAGGCTGTGCGCATCCTGCCTGCCACGCCGCTTCCCGGGTCTTTGCCGGCCTCCGGCTGCGCGCCAGCATTCACTGTGGCGCCTGCTTCGCACAGTGTGCTTCTCGGGGGGCCGCGTGTGACTGCGGCAGAGGGCGGATTGCGGGTCAAGGAAACGGAATACGTCCTGTGGAAGAATGCCTGTGGACTGGGGTCTACTTGGGTGGTGTGGGAAGCGGCTGGTCCGTGCGGCGATGTCGTTCGGCATGCCTTCGCTGTGGAAACGACTGCAGCGCCCGTAGCAGCGGGAACAGGGACGGTCGATTTGGTCTCCTCCGTTTCCGTTGAGGACTTCGATGCGTCCGATTGGGGGGTCGGCCCGCTGCCGACTTCCGGTCAGCTCACGTGGGACGGGCTGCGTCCTGTCTCGGTGTACCGCACGTGGCTCGGGGCGGCGGATGGAGGTTCTGGGGGGCAGTTTGCACGGGTTGAAGTCGGTTGTGGCTCGGCCCGCGCCCTCGGCACGGAGACGGTCGAGGTCACGGGCAACCGTCCGCCTCGCCTACGGTTCCAGCCCGAAGTAAACCTGGCCTGCGGGACGCTCCGAGAAGACTGGCCCTTGGTCCGTGCCCGCGATCGTGTCGTCGGGAATTTCGGGGCCGGACCCGAAGCCGTCGACCTGCCGATTGAGGAGACCATCGACACGGTTCCCGGTGCGTGCGCAGGCCAGTTCACGCTGCTTCGGCACCTGCGTGCCGTAGACGATGACGGAGCGGAAGTCACAGGAACCCAAACGCTTCACGTCACCGACACCGCCCCTCCCACATTTTACGGAAGTCCTACAGAACTCGGCTGGAACGGCGAAACCTGGCCACCCGCGGGGGCCACGGCAC
>JBMTYE010000015.1:0-14413 GCA_049454255.1 Flavobacteriales bacterium | reverse complement strand
ATCGAGAATTTGGCCCTCATCCCCGGCAGCGTGGGCGCCGCCCCCATGCAGAACATCGGCGCCTACGGGGCCGAGGTCCGCGAGACCATCGCGTGGGTGGAGGCCATCGACCGGGAACAGCTCGGAATCAAGCGATTCACGCCGGAAGAATGCGCATTCGGCTACCGCGAGAGCTTTTTCAAGCAGGCCGGCCGCGACCGGTGGGTCATCGTGCGGGTGGGCTTTCATTTGCGCCGTTCAGCTCCTGTGCGCACCGGCTACGGGGACATCTCACGCGAGCTTGCCGGCACTCCGGATCCCCGGCCCGCCGATGTCGCAGCAGCCGTCATCCGCATCCGCCGGACCAAACTCCCCGACCCGGCCGTCCTCGGCAACGCCGGCAGCTTCTTTAAAAACCCCGTCCTCTCCGCGGCTGCGTTCGCCACGCTGCATGGTGCGTTTCCCGAGGTGCCCCATTGGCCCGCCAGCGACGGGTCGGTCAAGGTGGCCGCCGGGTGGCTCATCGAGCAGGCGGGCTGGAAAGGCCACGACCGCGGCACCCACGGCGTGCACGACCGGCAAGCGCTCGTGCTCGTCCACCGGGGAGGCGCGACGGGGGCTCAGATTTGGCAGCTTGCCTCGGATATCCGTGCGTCCGTGCGCGAGCAGTTCGGCGTGGACCTCGAACCCGAGGTGAATCAAATCGGCCTGCCCGCCCCCGCAGTGGCTCAGAATTCCGCGCAGGGGAAGTAGCGGGGGGCCGTCGGACGGCCACGCTGCACCCGGGACCACGCGTACTTCAGGACGAGTTCGTGGCTGCCGCCGGTCGTGTTGAGACCCAGCGGGCTGACCGTGAAATCGTAGCTGTAGCCGATCCGCCAGGTGTCCTTTCCGTAGCCGAGGATGACGCTCAGGGCATCGACGTCCGTCGAGCCTTCAACCGAATGGCCGAAGGGCAGTCCGCGGTACCACACGCCGACGCTCAAGGGACGGGTGTCGTAGTAGAGCCCGAGGTCCATTTGGTTGAACTGTTCCTGGGTGATGTAGTTGAAGGCAAACACCATGTCGGGCCGGTTGCGGCGGCGCATCGGATCGCCCACCTTCATGCGGAACCCGCCCGAGGTCGAGGTCCGGATGCCCATGGGGTCGAAGTAGCTGGCGTTGAGGCTTTCGTCCGGACGGTTGACGTGGTCCGCGGAGAAGCCGACCCAGCTGCGCTTGCCGAAGTAGACGAAGCCTGCGCCGAGGTCGACGTAGGTTTGGGCCGCGCTCGGCGGTGCCTCGATGCTGGTAGCCGCTCCGCCGCGAACGAGTTGGTCGCTGAAGGTCAGGCGCGACATGTCGATCGAGCGGTTGCCGAGGGCGGCTTGCAACGCGGGCCGAATGCGTCGCCCCCCACCGAGGGGGATTTCGTAGGCATACTGGAAGGCCGCCCGCGCGTTGCGCAACGCACCCGACCCGGCGAGTTCGTTCGAGAACAACACGCCGAATCCCGAGCGGATGTCCCGCTGGTACCAGTCGTGGGCCACGTGCCAACCGGTGTACGCCTGCGGCAAGGCCGACCACTGGTTGCGGTAGGCAGTGACCAGCCGCGAGTGGTCCGAAGCCCCGGCGTAGGCGGGATTCAGGGACGTCGGGATGGCGTTGTATTGAGTGAAGCGCATGTCTTGCGCGACGAGTGCCGATCCGACCCCGAGGGCGCAAACGGCAGCGAGGAAAAGAGATTTCATCGGTTGAGTCGGTTCAGATTACTGGAGGATGACCATGACGTCACCCGACTGCTGGACTTTGCGTCCGTCGCTGAAGCGCGCGGTGGCCTTGTAGACGTACACGTCCTGGCGCACGAGGCCTTGCTCGGTGTAGCCGTTCCAGCCGATCATGGGATCACGGGACAGGAAGAGCATTTCTCCCCACTTGTTGAAGACCATGAGTTCGTAGTCCACGATGCCCGCATGCTGCGGATGGAAGACGTTGTTGTCGAGGTCGTCGAGCTGGTAAGACCCGTCGCCGCGGTCGTTCGGATCCGGCGTGAAGGCCGTGGGGAAGGTCATGTAGCCCCCGGTGGTCGCGATTACCGCGTCGCGGTGGACGAGCGTGGAGCTGCAGCCGAGTTCATTCGACACGGTCAGTTGCACCGTGTACGTTCCCGGCTCGCGGTACGTGTGGGTCGGGTGCTCGAGGTTGCTGGCGTGGCCGTCGCCGAAGTTCCATGCAAAGGAGGTGGCACCGTCATCGCTGAGGTTGATGAACACCACCGGCTCGTTCGGCGCGACCACCTGGTCGGGCGTGAAGGTGAAGGCTGCCGCCGGCGTCGGGAAGACCTCGACCGTAGCGTACTGGATGACCTCTGCTTCGTCGCCCGAGTGGCCGAGCGCGATCAGACGGACATTGTACACTCCGGGTGTTTCGTACACGTGAACGGGGCTGGATTCGGTGGTCATGGCGCCGTCGCCAAAGTCCCACAGGTAGCCCGTTGCGAACGTGCTCTCGTTCGTGAAGCTGACCGACAGCGGGGCACAGCCCTCACCGCCGCCCGTGAATGCCGCCGTGGGCACCGGGGGCAGGATGGACACCACCTGGGTTGCTGCATCGCCGCATTGCCCGGCATCCACGTCAAGCGTGATGCTGTACGTGCCCCATGTCGGGAAGCTGTGCGTTCCCGGTTCAGCGGCGGTCGACGTGGTGCCGTCCCCGAAGAACCACGTCGTCACAGCACCCGCCGTGCCCTGAGACAGGTTGTCGAGGGTGACGGTGCCGTTCGGCCAGGTTTGGATGTACGGGCCGACGCTGAATTGGGCGAACGGCATCGGATTCACATCCACCCCGACGAGCACCGTATCGGTGCAGCCCGAGGCCGACGTGGCCACGAGTTGGACCGGGAACGTTGCAATGCCCGTGGTGAGGTTCGTGAAGGTGTGGGTGGGGTGGGCCTCGGTGGAGGTGGTGCCATCGCCGAAGTCCCACACATAGCTCACCGCTCCTTCCGACTGGTTGATGAAGGCGGCATTCAAGGGAGAGCAGCCTGCTGCAGGTGCATCAAACTCCGCTTCGATCACTGGAGACACTTCGATGGCGAGCGCATCGGAATCCGTGCAGCCGTGCTCGGTCGTGACCGTCAGCGTCGCCGTGTACACCACCGGATTCGAGGAAGGATTGTAGTAGACGTGGTTCAGGGTTGCATCGGGTGCGTTCGAGGTCGTTCCGTCGCCGAAGGCCCAGAGGGTCTCTGCCGCCCCGCTGCTGTGGTTGCTGAACGACACCTCGAGGGGATAGCATCCGGTCGTTTCGTCGATGACCGGGATGGCTTCCGGGCGGCCCCAAACGAGAACCTCCGCCTCCACCGTATCCGAACACCCGAAGGCGTTCGTGGCCAGCAATTCCACGCCGATGGCCTCATCGCTCGCTCCGGTAGCCTCAAAGACCAGGGTCGGCTCGACGGCATTCGATACGGTTCCGTTGCTGAAGCTCCACGTGTACGCGTCTGCCTGTGTGGACAAGTTTGCCAGCGTCGCAGTGAACGGCGAGCACTGGGGCTCTGGTAACGTGAGTTCTGCGTGGACCGCAGGCAAAACGATGTGGTCAAGTACGACACTATCGGCACAACCGAAGCCGTTCGTCACATGCTGAACGACCGTCACCTGAACCGGATCCGCGCCCGCAGTGAATGACACCGTGTGGTGGCCCGGTGCGTTCGGTGTCCAGTCAGGAGTACCGTCGCTGAAGCTCACGGATACCGTGCCTTCAGCTGTCGAATGCAGGTCGATGGGGGTCCCGGCGCACGCCTGTTCAAGGTCCATGCCTAAGCCCGCCACGGGAGCCGGCAAGGCCTGCACTTCGAATGGGGTTTCATCCGAACATCCGTACATGTTCGTGGCGGTCATCGTTCCAGTCACCACCTCCTCGGATCCCGTGGCCGTGACCACGAGATCCAGGGTTGCGCCGGTGTCGGTTGCACCGTTATCGAGCGTCCACTCCCACGAGGTCGCGGCCGCGGTGTTTGCGACGAGCGTCGTGGAGAAGGGAGAGCACCCGGAGGTCACACCGCTGAAGGCGGCTTCTGCGGCGGGCCGTACCGTGATGTCCAGCGTGGTTTCGTCCGTGCATCCCAGGTCGTCGGTGGCCACGAGGGTCACCGTGTGAACCGTCGGGGTGTTGCCTGCGACGAACGTGTAGTGCGGATCGGAATCGCCTGTGGTTTGGCCGTTTCCGAACGTCCAAGTGTAAGTGTCAGCTTGCGTAGATGAATTCGAGAAGTACACGACGAGGGGGCTGCAGCCTGCAGTTTGGTCCGCCACGAAGGCCGCCTCGGGCTGCGGGCGGACAGCCACCTCTGCCTCCGTCCGACCGGTGCATCCCTGCGCGTCCGTTCCCGAGAAGGACAGAATAACCAGCTCGAGATCGCCGGTAGTATTGTTCCAAACCACCTCATTCACAGGGTTTTCAGATGTCCATTCGTCCGAGAGCGTCCACATTCCGTCCACCGCTCCGTCCACCGCAGGAAGCGGGTAAATCCACGGCGAACAGACGGCTTCCGCCGGGACCTCGAAGCTGAATTCGGGAATCGGGAACACTGCAATGGTCTGCTCGACCGCAGTGGAACAGCCTAAGCTGTGCCAAGCCGTGGCCGTAGCGGTGTAGGTGGTCGTTCCTACCCCCGGTTCGAAGGTGTGCAGGACGCTTGCTTCAGATCCGGATGCTTCCGTCGTTCCGTCACCGAAGGACCAGGAAATTCCGTCCGCAAAGGAGGCTTGGGGTTCAAACACAACCTCAAGAGGACCGCACCCGGCTTCCGTTGAGGAGAGGAGTGCGAGTTCCGGTTGGGGGAGAACACGGACTTCAGCCGTGTGTGTTCCCTCGCATCCGAAGTGCGAAACTCCGGTGAACGAAACCTCGAACGTCGCCATGTCCTGCGAGTTCGCGGTCCAGGTGTGCGTGGTGGCGTTCAGCCCCGCTTCTGTGCCGTCACCGAAGTTCCAGTGACCGCCTGCTGCGGCCGGAATGGCCGGCAGGACGACTTCGAGCGGGGAGCATACGGGCGTTTCCGGCAAGCTGAACGTGAAATCAGGAACGGGATATACCAGAATTTCAAGGGTCTCAGTGGTCGTGCACCCGAGGGCATCCCAAGCAGTGACGGTCACTGTGCGGGCGACCGGGATGCTGCTTGCAGCGAATTCGTGTGAAACCGGTGCGTCCGAGGTGGTCGCGGTCGTTCCGTCCCCGAAGTTCCAGTCGATTCCATCCGTGAAGGTGGTCGTGGGCAGGAAATCCACCGCAAATGGACCGCAGCCGTCGAGTTCCGAGGCCACGAGGGTCAGGGTAGGCTGTGGCCGAACATGCACCGTTTCTGTGTGCGAACCGGGGCAGCCGAACGTGGTTGTACCTGTGAACGAGACCGAGAACGTCTCGAGTTCGCCCGTGGTGTTTGACCAGGTGTGGACGGGAGTAGAGCTGGTGCTGCCGTCGCCGAAGTTCCAGGTTCCCGAGGCCCCAGCCAGCGGCGTCCCCTCCCACGTGAAGGGAGAGCATGCTGCCGTTGCCGGGACAGAGAAGGCAAAATCTGCCTCGGGCCAAACCGTCAGCACCGCCGTATCCTCATCCGTACACCCGTGCAAATCTGAAGCGGTCATGGTTATCGCCCAGGAAGTAGGTTGTGAACCCGCGGTCAACTGCACATTCGGAATTCCCGCTGCGGTCGTCGACGCAACGATCGGAGCCAGGCCTGAGGCCGCATCGGGGACGAACAACCACGAACAGAAGTCAGCCAGTGTGCTCGCGTGACTGAATCCTGGCGCAAACGGCGCACATCCGGTCAGGGCGCTTACACTGAACTCCGCGACCGGTTGTGGCTTTACGAACACCTGCTGGTGGCCGGTGCCGACACAGCCGAAGGGCGAAGTGCCGCTGAAGGTGACCATGTAGCTGACGAGATCGCCGGTGGTGTTCGTCCACGCGTGGGTGGGGGAGACTTCCGTGCTGATGGTGCCATCGCCGAAGTTCCAGACGCCTCCCGTGGCTCCTTGGATTTCTGGAAGGGTGATTTCCAGCGGAGAGCATGCGGAGGTGGTCTCAAGAGCAAGGGTGTATTCGGGCTGCGGCGCGACCGTGGTGGACCAGGTCCGCTCCGCCGTGCAGCCCAAATGGTGGGACACCAGCAAGGTCACCTGCACCGTTTCAGGCTCAGAACCGGTTGCCTCGAAGGTGTGCTCCGTATGAGGGGCGGTCGAGGTAGCGCCGTCGCTGAACTGCCAGGTCAGAGCATCCGCATGGGTGCTGGAACTGAGGAGTTCGACCTCCATCGGAGAGCACTGTCCGGAGGGGATGGCGCTGAAGTCGGCGGTGGGTTGGGGGAGGATGGTCACTGTTTGGCTGTGGGAATCCACACAGCCGAAAGCAGACACCCCGCTGAAGGTAACCGTTTGGTTGAGAGCAGCATAGCCAGTGTTGTTCCACACGTGGGTCGGCTGCGTTTCCGTAGAGGTCGATCCATCGCCGAAGTTCCAGTGGAACGATGCGGCGCTGAAGACCGGAGGCATGGTGAGTTCGAGGGGCGAACACACGCCCGCCGAGGGCAGGTCGAAGCTGAAATCCGGTTCCGGGAAGACGCTGACCGTCACCGCAGTCGTATCGTGGCAACCGTTCGATGCAAGCGCGACCAGCTCGAGAGTCCGGTACTGCAGGAAGCCCGAGGTGTTTTCCAGGGTCAGGTCCGGGGCCGCAACCGTGCTGGTCAGGCCTTCGTCCAAATCCCAGGCGTATCCGGCTGCTCCCACCGAAGCATTCGTGATTCCGAGGTCGATGGGGGCGCAGCCAGACGTTACGTTCGTCGTGAACGCAGCTACGGGAGAGGGTTTGGCCGTGACGCTTGCGGTTGCGGTCGACTGGCAGCCGTGGCTGTCGATGCCGGTGGCAGCAATGGTGTAGGTGACGTGTTCTGTAGGACTTCCTTCGAAGAGGTGGTCGATGGACGTCGCCTCACTGGCGTTCAGGGCCGGAGTGGACGAGCCGTCTCCGAAGTTCCAAGCGACGGACTGCAGCGGGCTCCCGCTGAGGTCGAGCTGGGCGAGTAGGGGGGCACAGCCGTTACCGTCCTCGACAGACAACGTAACCGTTGGATTCTCATGGATGGTGAGGTATTTGGTCACCGTGCTCGAACACGTCGCGGTGTGGACCGTGAGTGAAACAGGAACCTCACCCGGAGACGGGTATGTAGATTCCGGGTGCTGCGAGAAGCTCGTACCGGGGTTGAGGTTCCAGTTCCACGAGGTGATCTGTTGGCCGGTAGGCGCGACAGACAGATCCGTGAACTGCACTTCTGCACCCTCGCACAGGGTCCCGTAAGCAAAGTCTGCTGCAGGGAGAGCATGGAGCACGAACGAGCCCGTTTTCGTGGTCGTGCAGCCGTTCGTTCCCGTTACGATCATGGTCATGGTATGGGTACCCGGCGTGGTGTAGTTGATGCCGGATACGGTTTGGCCGGACGCCACGTAGGGCGCCGGCCCAAACCCCCAAGCATAGCTCGCCCCATCCGGCGAATTCCCTGTCACTGAAACGGTCGATGTTCCACAAATCGAAGACGGGGTAATGGTCATCGTAGCCGCCGGCCGCGGCAACACCGTGATAGTCACCGTACTGGTATCCGTGCAGGCGCTAGTTCCCATCCCGGAGAGCACCACGCTGGTCACAGTGTAGGTGCCGGGGTTGACGAACGTGAAGCTCACGTTGCCGGTGGCGGTCGTCATGAAGTTCGCACCAGTTCCGAAGTTCCACTTGTACTGCACGCCTCCGGCATGCTGAGTGAACTGCACCGGGAGGTCTTCGCAGATCATTTGGGTGCTCGCCGTCAGATAGCCGGACGGTCCATTCAGTACATGGATGGTCCGGTAGGCGGTGTCGAGACCGCACAGGCTGCTGTCAATCATCATGACCGTGTAGGAACCGATGGCTGGCAGGGTGAGGGCGTGGGAAGATCCGTTCGGCGGGGTTGCGTTCCAGTCGAGGATTTCGTCCACGCCGTCGAGGTTGAGGTCGCCGAAGTTCCAGTACTCGAACCGCTGGCCGCCGTTCCCCTGCTGGGTGCAGTTGCGCACCGTCGCATTCGATACCGTGACGCCGGTGTTCGGCCAGCAAAGCATCGTAGCCGAAGCGTCGATGGAGGCTTCGTCACGGTCCCAAATCATGATCGGATTGAAATGGGCTTGGCTGGGACCTCCCTGAAGGGAATTGCAGTAATTCTCCGCTCGGAGGGTGACCTCGGTTTCACAGTTCACGCTGCCGGACTGGAACGTGTGCGAAACGGTCTCACCGCTGTTCGTGTGGTTGTAGGTTACCTCCGGCGAGCCGTCGCCGAAGTTCCAGGTGAATTGGGTAGTGGCACTCACCTGGGTCGAGCTGTTGAAGAACTCGAGGGTCGCCGGTGCACACGCCTGGGTCACTCCGCCGAAGGGAATTTGAATCGAAGCGTTCGTCGGCTGTTCGACGATGTGCGTTCCTTCGACGGTGCAGCTGCCCTGCATGAACCGCACGGTATAGACCGCGTTTCCTGCGGGATAGGAGTGGGTGAGGGGCCCTGTCGCAGGACTCCAGGCCGAAAAGGACTCCGGGGCCGAACCGTCCCCCCAATCCACGGTCAGATTCGACCAAACCGAACCGGCATGGACGTACAACGGGCCGCCATTTCCGGTGCACTCGGACCACGTAGGCGAACTGCTGACCGCGCCTGACGGGCCCAGTACCGTAGGACATTGGGCGGAAACTTCCGTGAATGCGGCTGCCAGCGCAAGCAGCGCTGCGGTGGCCGTACGAACAGACAGGAGGGAACGCATCATGGCCCCCCATACGTCGGAGCAGCCGTTTAGGTTACGCCGGCGATGCGCAAAGCGATCTCTGCAACCGCCGGACACACATGGGCATTGCGTGCAGTGAGCGGCAAGATGGCGGCCATGTTTTTGCGGTCGGTATGGGGGTATTCGCGGCAGGCAGCCGGCCGGTCTTCGTAGATGCTGCACCGGTGGTCGGCGAGGTCCAGGAACGGACACGGTGCTGTCCGCAGCACGAGGTCGCCGTCCTCGTCACGGCGGAGGTAGGCCGCCTCGAAGGCAGCCGCACCCATGCGCAACCGCCGCGCCGCCCGCTCCACGTCGCGGTCCCGGAAGATGGGACTGGTGGTGCGGCAGCAGTTCGCGCACGTCAGGCAATCCGTGTGGCCGAACACCTCGGCGTGAAGGGCATGGAAGCGGGCGTCGAGGTCACGGGGTGGCCGGGCGCGCAGCTTGCGGAAGGCGGCCCCTAGGGCATCGCGGTGGGCAGCGGCCCGGGCGAGGGCACGTTCCTGTTCCGGCAGCACGGCGTCAGTGCGGGTTCGAAAACGCAGGGTTGTGGACGAAGGAGGTGTCGGTCAGGGTGTGGAGGAAGGCGAGGAGGTCCGCTTTTTGGCCGGCGGAAAGCGTCAGCCCGCCGGATTCATACTTCATGAACGGATCGACCGTGGCCGAAGGCACCCCGCCCGAGTTGTAGTGCTCGATGACCTCTTCGAGGGTGCTGAAGCGCCCGTCGTGCATGTAGGGAGCAGTGAGTGCGGCATTGCGCAGCGTCGGCACCTTGAACTTCCCCGAATCCAGCGGCGATCCTGTGACTCCGGCGCGGCCGGCATCCGCTGCGAAGGTGGCATCGAGGCCGTTGTTGCGGAATTGGTAATCGGAGAACTGCAGTCCGGCCTCGCTGTGGCAGTGGAAGCAGTCGCCCCCGAACTGCCCCCCGGGCGTCGTTTCCGGGTCGCCGCCCTCGCGCAGGAACATTTGATATCCACGGAACTCGCTGTCTGTCAGGGTGGTTTCGCCCCGCCGCCACCGGTCGAACTTCGCATCGGCCGACACCATCGTGCGCAGGAACTGGGCGATGGCCTGGGCCACGCGCTCGGCCGTTACGTTTTCGTCGCCGAAGGCCTTCGCAAACAGCGCGGGGTAGTCGGGGTCTGCGGACAGGCGGGCCACGGCGTCCGGCCACGGCAGGGCCATCTCGTCCGGATGTGGCACGGGCTCGAGGATTTGCTCCTCCAGGGTGAGTGCCCGCCCATCCCAAAAGTAGCTCGGCGCCCACCCCAGGTTCACCAGTGGCATCGCATTGCGCACGCCGACGTTCCCGTTGACTCCGACGCTGTACGGCTGAGGATCAGCGAAACCGTGTTCCGGAAGGTGGCACGAGCCGCAGCTGATGGTCCGGTCGAGGCTCAGATCAGGCTCCCAAAACAAGAGCCGCCCCAGCGCCACGCCTTCCACCGTCAGCGGGTTGTCCGCCGGGATGTCCATGGGCGGAAAAAACGGGGGAATCTCGAGCGTGTACGGCGTGGGCTCACCCGGACAGCCCTCGCATTCGTCTTTGCATCGCGAACACCCTGTCAGCGCCAGCACCACCCCGAAGAAGGCCCACGCCGTGCGTCCGGTCATGGCAAATAAAACGAGGTTTCCAGCAGGGCAAGGAGCCGGTCTGGCAGCTCGGTGCCAGGCGCATTGTGGCTCACAGGATCCGCGATGACGTCGATGCTGCCTGCGGGGCCGTCGAGCAGCCGGGCGCCGTCGAAGGCCACGGGAATCGGTAGGACCTCCCGCGCTGTGACGTACATCGGATAGTCGAACGGCAAGGTGATGGTCCGGTAGCTCAGGTCCGTGCCGAGGTGGTACGAGATGGGGGCCTCGATAGGCTCGCCTGCCGCAGTTCCCGCCTTGCCCTCGTATTTGAAGAAGATGTAGCCGGTGGACCAGGTCCAAAACATGCCAGCGGACCCTTGAAAGCTCAGCGGGTGATCGTTCGGATAGGAAGCCGGATCGATGTTCGTATTCAGCGACTTCGGGATGCCTACCCCGAAGCGCATGGCCGTGTAGGCGCCGGGAGGCACTTCCTCGACCACCGTGGGGGCGTCCCGATTGAAGTCGACCAAACGGATGTCGCCTACGCTGTGCCACGTGCCGTCGAGATCCTGCAGTTCCAGGCCGTTCAGGTAGAACTGCACGTTCGTCAGGGTGACGGGGTGTCCGAGGTGGTCGGTCACTGTATCGCCTAAGGCAATCGGCGCACCCTCCCAGTGCAGACCGAGGTCAAGCCGGACGGTGCCGGGCAGGTCGTGCCACCGCGGCGTCAGCGGGTCTACACATCCAGGAAGGACGAACGCCACAGCGGCCACAACCAGGAAGAGGCGGGTGAGGAGTTGCATGGTGCTTTTCCCCAAATTTACAGCATGCCCTCACAGAACGGTCGCTTCTATGTCATTCGTGCCTCCGCCGGTTCCGGAAAAACCTACCGCCTCGTTCGCGATTACCTCGCGGCCTGCCTGAAGACGGCAGATCCGCACGCGTTCCGGACCATCCTGGCCATCACCTTCACGAACAAGGCGGCCCTCGAAATGCGGATGCGCATCCTCGAGGAGATCGAGCGCGTGGCGGAAGGCCGAGGCACGATGGGCGCAGAGCTGGCGGTGGAGTGCGGGATTGCGCCAGAAGAGGTCGAGCAACGCGCCGGGGCGGTGCGGGTGGCCATGCTGCACCGGTACGAGGACATGGCGGTCATGACCATCGACAGCTTCATCAACCGCCTGGTGCGGAGTTTTACCCGTGAATTGTCTCTGGATCAGGAGTTTGTCATCGAGCTGGACGAGCAGCGGCTCATCTCAGAGGCCGTCGGTCGGTTGCTGGACCGGGCGGGAATGCCGGGGCAGGAGGACCTGACGGGATTGCTCGAAGGGTTTGCGAAGATGCAGGCAGAAGAGGAGAAAGACATACGGCTGCGGCCGCAGCTTGAGAAGTTTGGGAGGCTCGTGTGGCGCGAGCACCTGCAGGAAACCCTGGCCGGATTTGAAGGGAGCGACTGGGGACCAGCGCGGTTTGCGGAGGTCCGCGATCGCCTGCGTGCAGAGGTGAATGCCGTCGACCGGGACCTCCGGCGGCAAGGGAAATCCGTGGTCGACCTCATCCGGCGTCACGGCCTCGAGGACGGCTATTTCTCCGCGAATCCGAATGTGGTGAAATGGTTCAGCGGATTGGCGAAGTCGGGCTTCCGCGTCGCCACGCCCAGTCCTACGCTGATCGGGATGTTCGAGGAAGGCCGGTTGTGGGCGAAATCTGCAAAACCCGACACCGTGGCAGCAATCCAGGCCGTACTTCCCGAGCTCCTCGGTTTGTGGGAAGCGTACTCGGCCGTGTGCGGAGGGGAAGGCGGGGCGGAATTGCGGCTGAAGGATGTTTTGGTCCGCAAAATCAGCCTCATCGGCGTGTTGGCTTTGCTGCGCGACGAACTGGACCGGCTCTGCGACGAGCGCAATGTGCGGACGCTTCCGGCACTCAACGCACAGATTTCGAGTATCGTGCGTGAAAATCCGGCGCCCTTCATCTTCGAGCGCATCGGCACGCGCTACCAGCACATCTTCATCGACGAGTTCCAAGACACGTCCATCACCCAGTGGCACAACCTCGTGCAGCTCGTCGCCCACGTGCTGTCGGTGGGTGGAAGTGGCCTGGTCGTGGGCGATGCGAAGCAGGCGATCTACCGCTGGCGCAACGGCGACTACCGCCAGCTCATGGCCTTGCCGCGCCTGTGTGGTACGCTGACGGGGCCGCTGCAGGAGGCCGAAGGGGGCCTGGTGCGCGAGCATGCCCCGGACACGCTCGATGTGAATTACCGGTCGGGCCGCGCCGTGGTGGAGTTCAACAACCGCCTTTTCGCGGCGGTGTCCGACGTGCTGCCCGAGTCCCTCCGCGCCCTGTATGCGGACGGCGCGGCGTCCCAAACCCCCCACCACGCCTTCGACGGCACCGTCCATGTCGTACGCGCCGTGGGCAAGAGCGGCTCCGACCGGGATGAGGCCCGCGCGGCCTGGGCCATCGAACGCATACAGCACCACCTGGCCAGCGGGTTCAATCCGGGCGACATCGCGGTGCTTGTGCGCAAAAACAAGGACAGCGCCACCCTCGCGCAGGCCTTGCTGGCGGCGGGATTCACGCCCCGCACCGAGGAGAGTCTGCACTTGGGCCGCCATCCGGCGGCGCTCGGCGCGGTCGCCCTGCTCCGGTCCATCCTCGCCCCCCGTGACCCGCGCCATGCCGTCGTGTTCCTGCAATGCGCCTGCGCACTGCGGCCGGACCTCGATGAGATGGCGCTGCTGACGGCGCACACCCACCCGGACGGTGAGCACGACGGGGTACGGCTCGAGGCGCTGCTGAAGGACGTCGCGCCGGATCTCGCGCTCCGCGAGCGGTCGACCGAGCCGGTGGTGGGACTCATCGGCCACATCTTCGAGGCGTGCGGGTGGAATCCGGACCACGCGGCGTACTGCGAGGGCATGCTGGATTTGGCGCTCGAGGCCGCCCGGATGCGGGATCCGGGGATTGCCGGCTTCCTGAACGTCTGGGACCGCAAAGGCAGTGAGCGCAGCATTCGGGTGTCCGCCGGCGCGGACGCCGTGCGCATCCTAACGGTCCACAAAGCGAAGGGCCTGGCTTTTCCCGTCGTGCTCGCGCCCTTCGATTCCTCGTCATTGAGTTCGTTCAAGGACGAGATTCCTGTGCCGCTGGACGCGGCCAAATTCGGTGTGCCGGCCGCTCTCTTGCGCGACGGCGACCTCAAGGAATCGCCGGTGGAAAGCTACCGCCAGGAGGAGCTTGACCGGGTGGTGCTCGATGCGGTGAACCTCGCGTATGTGGCGATGACCCGGGCGGAAGAGCGGCTCGACGTGCTCCTGGAGTTTCCGCCGGAAGGCAAGGAGAACAAAGAGCCAGCGCTGACCTTGCCACGGCTGCTGGCGGCGGCCCTCGAGCGGGCCTTCGGGAAGTGGGAGGTCCTCGAACAGGGCGAGGGGGGCCGGAAACGCGCCGGAAGCGAGGTGGAGGAAATGGCCGCGCTTTCGCCGGCGCTGCGGACGGGGGCGGCCGTGCGGATGCGGGTCGCGCCGCCTCGTGCGGCTTGGGACGGGACCTGGATTGCGGGGTGGAGTCCGCGCGAGTTCGGCGACGCCGTCCACGGCGTGCTCAGCCGCGTGCGGTCCTCGGAAGACTGGGGCCGGTTATCGTCCGCACTGGCCTCCGGTCTGCGCATGGAACCGGCCCAGTGGCAGGCCGTGAAGGCGGCGGTCGAAGCCGTGGTGCTCACCCCGGTGGGGGCGGAGTTTTTCGCCTCGGATGCCGAGGTGCTGTGCGAGCACGACCTCGTCGATGGCCAGGGCGCAGTGGTGCGGCCGGACCGGCTCGTGCGCCGTGGCAACCGCTGGGACGTCGTCGATTTCAAGACGGGGAAGGAAACGGCGAACCACCGCGCGCAGGTGCGCAAGTACATGGCAGCGGTCCAGGCGGCGGAACCGGCGGCAGAAGTCCGGGGTTACTTGCTGTACATCAATGACTTGAAAAAGGTGGTAGTGAACCTCGACGGGGAGTAACTTGCCGCACCTACTCCT
>JBMTYE010000014.1:0-14478 GCA_049454255.1 Flavobacteriales bacterium | reverse complement strand
CCCTCCCCTTCCCGGAATCCCCACCACATCCCCCCCGCCGGCACCACCACCGCCCCGAACGTCAGGTCCGCCAACTCCGGCCCATCGTCCAGCCGCGCCCCTTCCAGCGAACACGGCACGTCCCCATCGTTTACCAGCAGCACCCAGTCCACCGGATCGCCCGCCGTATGCGCGGCACCTAGCCGGACCGCCTCGGCCGTGCACGGCTGCACCGCCTCCACTTCGCCGCCAGGCCACGGAAGGCCGGTGCGGTCGAGGACGCGAGATGGTTGAGGGCGAGGGTGAGGTTGGGGTTGAGGGCGAGGGTGAGGGCGAGGTTGAGGGCGGGAGAGGGTGAGAGCGAGGCGGAGGGTATGGACGCGGTGGGGATCCGCCGAGTAGAACGGGCGCTCGAATTGGTACCCGGTGGTCAGCGCCATGCGGGAGGGTAGATTGAAGTCGATGTCTGCCCGGAGGCGGAGGTCCGTCAGGCCCCACCGGACCGCCCCGGGAGCAACGTCCACCGGCCGGCCGAAGCATTCCGCCGAAATTCCCGGACGCCACCCGGCCGGCCGGCGGGACCCGACCGCGCCCAGCCGCAGCCGCACCGCCTCGCGGGCCAAATCCGCCGCCGCCCCTTCCCCCCACACCGTTCCCGAACTCGCCCGCTGGTAGCCCGCACGGACTGTGCGCTTGCCGCCCGTGGGCAGCGGAAGGCTCGTGGCGACGCGAAGGGTGCCGCGCGTGGTGAGCAGCGCATCGCCCGGCGCGCCATCGACACGGCAGGAGGTCGAGAGGTCCCAGCGTCCCCACTCGCGCTGGAGCGCCCCTTCGAAAAGCACGGCGTCGAGTTGTGGAGCGGTGAGGTCCCACCGGGCTTCGCCGGTGAGCGAGCAGGAGAGGCGGGGGGAGAGCGTTTGGTCCACGCCGAAGGACGTCCACGCGCCAGAAGACGACCACTGGCCCGAGGCGTGGCCGACCCCTATACATAGTGCCGCAAGCAGCAGGATCCTCACCATTCCTCCACCACGAGGAATACCCCGGCATCCGCTTCCCGCTCTCGCCGAGCAATCTCGATGGTCCGCTTCACCGCCACCTCCGGCGCGGAGCTCCCCACGAGCGTATCCCCGCTATACACATAAAGAGTATACGTGCCCGGCCGCAATCCGTCGATGGCGAACTCGCCCTCGGGGTTTGTCCACACCCGGTCGTCCGGACCTACCCGGTCGCCGTAGGTGATGAAGACGTCCCGGTCCGCGCCTGCGACCGTATCGACCGCACTGGCCGGATTCGTCAGCACGATACGGCGTTCCACTTCCACCTGGCCCACGATGCGTGCGACTCCGCCCTCGCCCGGAGTCGTGCCGCACCCGGCGATGATTGCTGCTCCGGCGACGAACGCCCCTAGGATTCCTGTGCGCATGGCCACGAATGTAGGCAGCGACGTACCTTCGGCAGCGTGACCCCCGCTCCGCACGAAGACCACGCCCCGTTGCAGCACACCGGCCTCGGCGAAGGCCGCATCGAGGTGATTTGTGGCCCTATGTTTTCGGGCAAAACGGAGGAGCTCCTGCGGCGCATCCGCCGCGCACGCATTGCCCACCAGCCCACCCTCATCTTCAAGCATTCCGTGGACGTGCGCTACAATGCGGATGCCGTGACGTCGCACGACGCGAACGCGTTGCCGTCGGTCGCCGTCGCTTCGAGTGAGGCCTTGCGCGCGCACCTCGCGGGCCTGCAGTCGCCCGTGACCGTCGTGGCCATCGATGAAGTGCAGTTTTTCGATGATGCCTTGCCCGGGCTGTGCGCGGAACTCGCGGACAGCGGAATCCGGGTGATTGCCGCTGGGCTCGACCTCGATTTTGCCGGGCGTCCGTTCGGGTGCATGCCGGAACTGCTCGCTCGGGCGGAGGAGGTGACCAAACTCCACGCCGTCTGCGTGGAGACCGGTCGGCCAGCCCACTTTTCTCACCGGATTGCCGGAGGAGACGATACGGTCGAAATCGGTGAAAAAGACCGGTACATCCCGCTCACCCGACAGGCCTTCGTCGAGGCGCGCCGCCGCGCCGCACGCTCCGGCGGAACGGCGGGATGAGCCCGGAAGTTTGGCGCCAGTGGGCGGCCCGTTGCGGCGGACGCCTGGACGGTCCTGCTGCGGGCGGACCTCTTGAACTCGTCTTCGACACGCGCGCCCTCGACGCCCGGTCCACCGCAATCGATGCCGTATTCCTTGCCATCCGAGGAACGTGGCACGACGGCCACAACCACCTCGCCGAAGCCCATGCCGCCGGAATCCGTCGCTTCATCGTCGCCCAGGATCCCGGTCCGCAGCGCCTGCCGGATTCCGATGTCGTCGTTGCTGCCGACCCCGTCGCTGCAGCGCAGGAATGCGCGTCGGTTTGGCGCGATGCCGCAGGCGTGCCAGTGCTCGCGCTTACCGGCAGCAACGGCAAAACCGTGGTCAAGGAATGGCTCGCCCACCTGCTCGGCGACGGCATCCACCGCAGCCCGCGCAGCTTCAACAGCCAAATCGGTGTCCCCGTCGCGCTCTTCGGCATCCGCCCCCATCACCGCTGGGCCCTCATCGAAGTCGGCATTTCCCACCCCGGCGAAATGGCCCGACTGGCCGACTGTGTGCGGCCCGACGTCGGCTGCCTGACCCACCTCGGCGATGCGCACCTCGAGCACTTTGCCAGTTCCGCGGCGCTGCACCTCGAAAAGGTGCGCCTGTTCCGGGGATGCCGGGAGGTGGTGATGCCGGGGGATTTGGCGGCCGGGCGCGCGCTGTGCGGGGAGGCGGGGGTGGCTGTGGTGACGTGGGGCGGGATGGGGTCGGGGGCCGAGCTGCAGGCCGACGTGCTGGCGATGCCGGACGGGGCCACGGGATTGCGGCTGGTCTGGGGGGGCGAGGAAGCGGTGGCGACCCTGCCGATTCCGGGGGAGCTCGCCGTCCGGAACGCGTTGACGGCGGCGCTTTGTGCGCTGCGGTTAGGCGAGCCGTTGCCGCGGGTGGCGGCCCGTTTGGCCGGTCTCACGCCCGTCGATTTGCGGATGCAGCGGCTGCGGACCCCCGGCGGAACGTTGGTCATCTCGGACGCCTACACGAACGACTGGAGTGCGCTGGAATGGGCGCTGAACGACCTGCGCCGCCTCCCCGGAGACGCGCCGCGTTCCGCCATCATCGGCCCCATTCCTGGCTCGTCTGGACCTGAGGCAACGGAGCGCCTGCTGGCCCTTGCAGCTTCTGCCGGGTTGTCCCGCCTTTGGCACATCACCTCGCCCTCAACCTCGCCCTCAACCTCGCCCTCAACCTCCTTCTATCCTTCCACCGAATCCGCTCTCCTCGCGCTCCAAACCGACAACCCCTTCCTCGGCCACCACGTGCTCGTGAAAGGCCCGCGGGCAGACCGGTTTGAACGGTTCCTCGATCCGTTGCTCAGGCGCGGAAATGTGACGGTGCTCGAGCTGGACCTGGAGGCGATTGCCACGAACCTCAGCCTGGTACGCGGACACCTCCGGCGGGTCGCCGGCTTGCATACCGGGCTGATTGCCGTCATCAAGGCGTCGGGATATGGAGTGGGCGGGGCAGATTTGGCGCGCCTGCTGACCTACCACGGCACCGAAATCCTCGCAGTCGCTTGCACAGAAGAAGGCGTCGAGCTGCGGCAGGCGGGCATCGAAGCGCGCATCCTCGTCTTCAATCCCGATCCGGCAACCTTCGGCGCCCTGATTGCGCATCACCTTGAACCTGAGCTTTATAGCCCAGGTCATGCGGCGGCTTTTGCCCATGCGGTCGGGGAACTCGCTCCGCAGCGTCCGTGGCCCGTCCACCTCAAAGTGGATACCGGCATGCACCGGCTAGGCTTTTCCGAATCGGACCTCGAGGGTCTGTGCACGTGGCTGCAGTCGGCAGGGCACCTCGTCCGGGTCGAGACGGTGTTCTCGCATTTGGCGTCCGCCGACGACTCCCAGCACGATGCCTTCACCCGCCTCCAAATCCAGCGGTTCGACGCCGCCTGGACCCAGCTCCGCGCATCCGACCCCAACGGCCAGCACCCGCTGAAACGCCACCTGCTCAACACCGCCGGTCTCCTCCGCTTTCCGGAAGCGGCCTTCGATTACGTGCGCCTCGGGATCGGACTGTTCGGCATCGGAGGCACCGGCCTCCCGTGGACCTGGTCGCCCGCAGTGACGTTTCGCACGTCGATCTCGCTCGTTCGGCGGGTTCCGGCCGGCGAAGGAGTCGGCTACGGCTACACCGATGCCGCCGACCACGAGCGCCTAATCGCAGTCCTCCCCGTCGGATACGCTGATGGCTACCCCCGCCACCTCTCGAACGGCCGCGGCAACGTCTCTATCCGTGGCCTCCTCGCCCCCGTCGTAGGCCGGGTCTGCATGGACATGACCCTCGTCGACGTCACCCACATCCCCCACGCCGCTGCCGGCGACGAAGCCATCCTCTTCGGCACCTCACCCCGCATCGAGGACGTCGCCGCCGCCGCTGACACCATTCCCTACGAACTCCTCACCCGCATCCCCGCGAGGGTCCAGAGGGTGCACAGGGGAGGGTGAGGGGGCGGCTGCGCCGCAGAACGAGAACGAGTGCGGCTGCGCCGCACAGAACGAGAACGAGGGTGAGAACGGAGGTGCCGTATTCAAACTGAAACTCAAACTGTAAACTAGCCGCGCTGCCGCGAAACTCAAACCCCCTCCTTCCACAGGTACTTGTACTTCATCCGCAGCATCCACCAATACATCACCGGCACGATGACGAGGGTAAGGAAGGTGGCGAAGGTCAGGCCGTAGATGATGGCCCAGCTCATCGGCTTCCAGAAGACGTTGTTGTCTCCGCCCATGTAGATGTTCGGGTCGTATTCAGAGAGAAGCGTGAAGAAGTCGATGTTGAAGCCCACCGCAAGCGGATAAAGGCCTAGGACCGTCGTGATGGCGGTGAGCAAGACCGGACGCAAGCGGGTTTTCCCTCCTTCGATGATGGCACGAGTGACCTCGGTGAAAGAAATGCGCTCGACGCCTTGTTCAACGGCGGCCCGCGTCGTGACCAAGTCGGTGTAGTCGATAAGAACGATGGCATTGTTCACCACGACACCGGCGAGCGAGATGATGCCGATCATGGTCATGATGATGACGAAGTCCATCCGGAAGATGAACAGGCCGAGCAACACCCCGATGAGGCTGAAAACGACACTGAAGCCGATGATGAAGGGCCGGGAAACCGAATTGAACTGGGCGACGATGATGAGGAAGATGAGGAAAAGCGCGGCGAGGAGGGCCTTAGAGAGGAAGGCCATTTCCTTTGCCTGCTCTTCTTGTTGGCCGGTAAACGTCCAAGCTACTCCTTCGGGTACGTCATAGGCCTTGAGTTGCTCCTGCATCTGGGCGACGATTTCGTTCGCATTTGCCCCTTCGAGGACGTTTGAACTTAAGGTGATGACCCGGTCGAGGTCCTTGCGCTTGACCGCGCTGAAGGTGGTGCCCCGGACCGGTGTGGCCACGGCACTGATGGGGACTTCTTTGATTTGGCCGTCGCTCGGGCTGCGGAAGATGATTTTTTGGTTCATCAACGCATCCACATTGTGTCGGGCCTCCTCCGAGAACCGCAGGTTGATCGGGTAGTCGTCCTCGCCGTCCTTGAAGGTGCTCACTTCGCGGCCGTACAGCGCCGAGCGGATTGCAAAGCCCACATCCTGGGTCGACAAGCCGTACTGCCGGGCGCGCTCGCGGTCGACCACCACGGGAAGCTCCGGCTTCTGCTTATTCACATCGATTTTTAGCTCCTCGACACCCGTGATATCGAGGTCGCGCAGGAATTGGCGCATGCCCGTCGCAGCCGCGAGCACCGCATCGTAGTCCTCGCCCCGCAGCTCGATGTTGATGGGCGGGCCCTGCGGCGGGCCATCGGAGTTTTTCGTCACGACCACCTCGGCATCCGGATAGCCCTTGAGCCGGTCGCGCAGCGCGTTGAGTACTTCCTTCGTCGAGAGCCCACGGCGGTCGGGGAACTTGACGAAGTTCACGGCAATCCGCGCTTTGTTCGGAGTGTCGCCGAGCTGCGGGCCTTCCGACGGGTCGCTCGTTCCGTTGCCGACGCGGGCGATGACGTAATTCACAATGAACGACTCCAGCTCACCTGTTTCGGGGTGGGGCCGCTTGAACCGGTCGTCCGCGAGCACCTCATCCACAATCGTTTCAATCTCACGCGTTACCCGGTCCGTTTCGGCGATGTCCGTTCCTATGGGTTTCGAAATGAAGATGTTCACGTACTGAGGCTCGTTTGAGGGGAAGAACTCCACCTTCGGAGGCGCCACGGCGAGCAGCACCACCGACACCACCATGAGTCCTGCGGTGCCGAAGAAGAAATACCACGGATTCCGGCCACGCAAGGCGACGCCCACTAAAGCTTCGTAGGCATTCTCAAGACGGGGGAGGAAGCTTTGTTGAAAGCGCGTTGCAAGGGGCGTAAGGAGGTACAAGTTGAGCACGGTAAACAACCCCGCTACGAGCATCAGATTGCCCACAGAGGTCGCACCCGCGGCCACAAGTATCCCACCGAAACCACCCAGACCTGTTGCAACGAAAAGAGACTTCCGGCGATTCACCTCCGTCTTGCCGACGCGCATGAAGAGCACTGCCATAACCGGATTGATCACCAGCGCGACGAAGAGGGAGGAACTCAGCACCACCATCAGCGTGATGGGGAGGTACTGCATGAATTGACCGATGATTCCTGGCCAAAGTGCAAGCGGGATGAAGGCGGCTACAGTTGTTGCCGTCGATGCGATGATGGGCCACGCGATTTCGCCGACCCCATGTTTGGCCGCGTCGAACGGGGACTTGCCCTCGTCCATATAGCGGTATACATTCTCGACCACCACGATGCCGTTGTCCACGAGCATCCCTAAGGCAAGCACGAGCGAGAACAAAACCATCGTGTTGAACGTGATGCCCAGCGCAGACAATACGATGAACGACAGGAACATAGACATCGGAATCGCCACCCCGACGAAGAGCGCGTTGCGCAATCCGAGGAAGAACAGCAGCACCACGACCACCAGCAACACCCCGAAGATGATGGAGTTCTGAAGTTCGTCGACCTGCGAGCGGGTCTGGTCGCTTTTGTCGTTCGTAATGGTGACCGAGAGGTTCTCTGGGAGGTCGTTTGCACGGGCCTCGTCGAGGATGGCGTTGATGCCGGCGGAAGCCTCGATGAGGTTCTCGCCTGCGCGCTTGATGATGTCGAGTGAAACGACCGGTTTGTGGAATTCCCGGGCGTAGCTCGTTTTCTCCTTCTCGACGAAGCGGACCCTCGCCACGTCGCGGAGGTAGACCGGACGGCCTCCTTCGGCTTTGACAATCACCGACTCGAGTTCCTCGGGCGCCGCAAAATCCCCGACGACTTGTACCGTTCGGCGGAAGCCGTCCACGAGCACGTCACCCCCGGATACCGTCAGGTTTTCAGAAGCAAGCGCACCTGCGATATCGTTGAAACTGACCTGCATCGCCTCCGCCCGCAGGTAGTCCACCTCGACCTCCACTTCCTTGTCCATGACGCCCCGCACGTCCACTTTGGAGATTTGGGGCAGCTCCTCGATACGGTCCTCGAGCAGTTCCGCATATTCCTTCAACTCGTCGAGCGAATACTCCCCGGAGAGGTTGACGTTCATCACCGGGAGCAGCTCCGAGAAATTCAGCTCAAACACATTCGGATCGGCGGGCAAATCCTTCGGAAAGTCCGGGTCTGCCTTCACCTTGTCTACCGCATCCTTCACCTTGCGCAAGGCCTCGGCGGGAGTGACATCAAAGGTGAACTTGACGTCGATGCTGCTGTAGCCTTGCACCGAAGTCGAGGTAATCACATCCACCCCGGTGAGGGTGTTGAGCTCCTTTTCGAGCGGTCGTGTGATGAGCTTTTCGATGTTCGTCGGGCTATTCCCGGGATAAGCCGTTCCGACGTACACCTCCGGAATCACGATCTCCGGGAAACTCTCCTTCGGCACAGACAGGTAGCTGTACACTCCTGCAAGTGCGACGATTGCGGTAATCACGAACACCGTAGTGCGGTTCGTGATGCTCCAGGTGGTCAGACCGAACTCCCGGAGGTTGTTCTGTGGAGCGCTCATGCGGGGAGGATGCGGACCCGTGATCCGTTAACTACCCGTCCAGCGCCTTTCTCGACGATGCGCTCACCGGCTTGCAAGCCGCTTTTGACCAGCATCCGGTCGCCGGATGCCAAACCGAGTTCGACCTCCCGCTTCCGCACCACAGCCCGATCGCCCTCACCCTCAAGCACCCAAACGAAATCGCGTCCCTCCACATCCTGCTGCACCAGCGACGCCGGAACCGAGATGGCGTTATCGGCGGCAAAGTCCCTGATCAACACGGTCACCACCATGTTCGGCAACAGCGATGTCCCGCCTGGCAAAGGCAATGTGACATCCACCGACCGGTTCGCTGGGTTGATGAACGCTCCTACTCTGCCCACTTTCGTTGCCACCGTATCGTAGCCCGACACGACGACCCGGGCCAGAGTCCCTGGTTTTACGAGCGGCACCGACTGATCGCTGACCGCCGCACGCACGAACATTCCGCTCAAGTTGACGATTCGGCCCAGCGGAACGCCCGGCGCCGCCAGCTCGCCCTGCTTGATGAACACCCGGTCGACGACCCCTGAGAACGGCGCCCGTACAACAGCTTGTGCGAGCTGCTCACGCAACGTCTCCATGCTCTTTTCCAGGCTTTCTTTCCGCGACCGCGCGGTCACTAACTCCACCTCGCTGCCGATTTTCGACTGCCACAGCTTCTCTTGGCGGCGCAGCATATCGGTCGCCAAATCGAGCTGCACCTGCAGCTCGGCTTCCGACCGCTTCAGCACCTCGGTCGAGATATACATCAGGGGCGTGCCCTTGGTGACCCGTTGGCCTTCCTTCACGACGATGCGTTCAACTGCACCTGAAAAGGTGCTGGTAATCTGTGCGTTCTGCTCCGTTTCGACATTCCCTTGCACCGAGAAATCGTGTGTAAACGGAGCGGTTGCCACCGTAAGCGCGGTAACGGACATGTCAGAAGTAGAATCCACTACAGCGGCCTCCGAAGCCGCAGCAGCATCTGTTCCTTCGGCAGCCGGGCCGCAGCCCACCGCCAATGCAGCCACGGCCGCAAAAATCCCCATCGGTATCCGGTACATGTCCGTTGTTTTGTGTGCAGGTGTCATCAGGAAAGCGTGTAAAGGAGTCGTGTGCGGGCGTTGAGCCAAGCGAGTTGAGCGGCCACTACGCCGCCGCGGGCTTCCACCCACCGGTTGCGGGCTTGGGTGAGGTCGAAGCTCGACCGAACGCCCGCGCGGAAGGCCTCTTCCGTGCGGGTGTACAGCCGCTCTGCCAGGGCGGCTTCGGACCGGCGCTGGCTCAGGGCAGCCGTCGCGTTTTCAAATTCAGTTCGTGCTGCGGCATGGTCGAGGGCCAGGCCCCGGGTCATCTCCGCAAGCCCGGCTTCTGCGCGCTCTTCTTCAATCCGCGCCTTCTCCACCCGCTGCTTGCCTCCCATGCTGGTCCACAGCGGCACGCTCATGTTGACCCCGACGAGCTGCACTGGAAACCAGTCCTGGCCCGAGCGGAAAAAGTCAAACGACTCCCGTTGGGCATTTGCCCGGTTCACATAAAACGCCGAGAGCACCGGAAGACCTCCGGCTTGCTTGTTTTTCACATCAAGTCCGGCGAGTTCCAGCAACAACTGCTGCTCCCGCACCTCCGGCAGCACCTCGGCATTCCAGGTTCGACCGAGCAAATCGGCTCCCGACACCTTTCCGAACAGGTCTTCCACGCCCTCTGCCGGTGCCGGCGGCGTCTCGATGGACAGCCCGCACTGGTGGGCGAGCACCCGCCGAGCAAGCAAGCGGGAAGTTCGGGCTTCGGCTGCCGCACGCTCCCATTCCGCCACCGTCAACTCGAGCTGCTCGACGTCCACCAAATCCACAAACCCCGCATCGTACATCACCCCCATCTCGTTCAAACTCCGCTGCACCAGCGCGAGCGCCTCGTCGACCACCCGCACGTTTTCTTCCGCAACAGCGGCGAGCACATAGGCATCCGTCACGGCCCGGCGCACCTCCTGCTCCGTACGCTTCAACGCCCAGTCCCGGGTTTCTGCAAACCGCTTCGACGCCTGCAAGCCCACGAGGTAGCTGCCGGAGAAGAGCAGCTGACTGGCCTCGATGCCCACATTGAGGGTGTGGCGGTTCCCGAAGCGCAGCACCGACGTGCCGTCGGGATCCGGAGCCGGTGCGTTGAGCGCCACGCCCGTTTCCTGGGAGACGCCAGAAAAGAAGTCCGTCAGGTAGGACGGAAAGCCGAAGGCATCCGCCGGAACCACCTGGGCCGGCAGGTCGATGTAGTTCGTGTAATCCGACACGAGGTTGACCTGGGGCAATCCCGTGGCGGTGAGTTCCTTGATGTCCCGGTCTGCTTTTGCGCGGTCGAGCTGGGCACTGCGCATGGCGAAGCTGTGGGCCACCGCGCGCTCCTCGGCCTCGGCGAGGGTGAGGGTGGTTTGGGCCGCGCCGGGCGCGAGGGAGAAGGCGACGCAGGCCGCGCTGCAGGTGAGCAGACGGCGGACTGCGGAAGAAAGGGGAAGGGCAATCATGCGGTGGGCGCCTGGGCGGCGAGTTTGGAGTTCACATAGGCGAGCCCTTCTGGGCTGGCGATTGCGCGGATGTGGTAGACGAACGCGCTTTCGTGGATGGTCGTCAGCGGACAGCCCGTCTCGGCTACGAGCCGCATGGGGTCGAGCTGCTCCGTCATGCCGATCAGGAAGCGGGCGACCAGCCGCGGCTCGAAGTCCGCGCGGTACACCCCCTCGCGCTGGCCCCGGATGAGATTGCGCTCGCTGAACGCCAGCAACGAAGCCGCTCGGCGCTCCATCAGTTCGTGGAACACCCGGCTGTGGTACTTCTCGAGGTCGTACAACACGCTCGGATGCATGGCATCGATGAGTCCCCGCATCCGGTCCATCAGGGCGAGCTCCACATCGATGGCGTTGCCCGGGTGGGCATCGAGCTCGGCGAGCATCTGCTCCTGCGCCTGCATTTGGAAGGCCACCGTGCGGGCCACGAGGTCCCGTTTGTCACGGAAATGGCGGTACAGGGTCTTCTTCGACACCCCGAGCTGCCGCGCGATGTCGTCCATGGTCACGGACTTGATGCCGCACCGCAGGAAAACCCCGAGCGATCCCGACAGCAACTCGTGCTCGCGGCGCTCCTCGGCAGAGGAAGTGACGAGACCCGTGTCCGGAGAAACGACGGGTGAAGAGGTAGAATTCGGCATGTGCGCGCTGAAAAGCGGCGCGAAAATACGGCGGACGTCGCGGGTCAGGAGACGCCGGAAACGAAATTATCGTTAAATCGTTTCCGGCGTAGCGCCGAAGGTCGTCGAGAGGGCCTGCTGAACGGTGTCGGTTTCTGCGTGTTCTGGGAGGGTGACCTGCAGCAGCGGCTCCGCCTCCATCGCACGTCGGATGGCCCACTCTGCGCCCGGGTTGCGGGCCCAGCCGCGGCGTGCGATGCCGTTGTTCACATCCCAGTGCAGCATCGAACGCAGGCGTCGATCGGCCGCTGCACTCCCGTCGAGGACCAGGCCGAACCCTCCGTTGATCACCTCCCCCCACCCGACGCCACCTCCGTTGTGCAGGCTGACCCACGTAGCGCCGCGGAAGGCGTCGCCCACGAAGTTGTGAACCGCCATGTCCGCCGTGACGGAAGAACCGTCGTAGATGTTCGAGGTTTCGCGGTAGGGCGAATCCGTTCCCGAAACGTCGTGGTGGTCCCGGCCGAGCACCACCGGTCCGCGCAGCGCCCCCGTTCGGATGGCGTCGTTGAAGGCGGCGGCAATGCGCATGCGCCCCTCGGCGTCGGCGTACAGGATGCGCGCTTGCGAGCCGACGACCAGCCGATTCGCATCGGCGGCCTCGATCCAGGCGATGTTGTCGTCGAGCTGTTGGCGGATTTCCGCAGGGGCGTTCTCGGCCATTTTCCGGAGCACTCCGGCTGCCAGGGCATCCGTCGTGGCCAAATCCGCCGGATCCCCGCTCGCACACACCCACCGGAAGGGACCGAACCCGAAGTCGAAGCAGCGTGGTCCCATGATGTCCTGCACGTAGCTCGGATACCGGAACCCGACCCCGTCCTCGGCCATCACCTCCGCTCCGGCACGCGAGGCCTCGAGCAGAAACGCATTGCCGTAGTCGAAGAAGTACATGCCACGCTCCACCAGCCGGTTCACCGCCGCGGCGTGCCGCCGGAGCGAATCCCGCACGGCCTCCCGAAACGCTTCCGGGTCCCGGGCCATCAAGGCGTTCGACTCCTCCAGGCCCAGTCCCGCGGGATAGTAGCCGCCGGCCAGGGGGTTGTGGAGGGACGTTTGGTCTGAGCCCAAATCCACCGGAATCCCCTCCGCGTCAAGCCGCTCCCACAGGTCCACCACGTTTCCGAGGTAGGCATACGACACGGCCTCGCGGGCGGCAACCGAGGCGCGCACGCGCGGCATCAGCTCGTCGAGGTCGTCCACCACGTGGTCGACCCACCCCTGGGCATGGCGTTTCCAGGCCGCCGCCGGATTGATTTCCGCCGTGATGCTCACCACCCCGGCAATGTTCCCGGCCTTCGGCTGCGCCCCGCTCATCCCGCCGAGACCTGCGGTCACGAACAGGGTGCCCGCGGCTTCCTTCCCCTGCATCCGGCAGGCATTCATGACCGTGATGGCCGTTCCGTGGACGATGCCCTGCGGTCCGATGTACATGTAGGAGCCGGCGGTCATTTGGCCAAACTGGCTCACCCCCAGGGCATTCAGCCGCTCCCAATCGTCCGGAGCACTGCTGTTCGGCACCACCATCCCGTTCGTCACCACCACGCGCGGCGCCTCGGGATGCGACGGAAACAGACCCAGCGGGTGGCCGCTGTACATGACCAGGGTCTGCTCGTCCGTCATCGTGCACAAGTACTTGCAGGTCAGCAGGTACTGCGCCCAGTTTTGGAACACCGCACCGTTCCCTCCGTAGGTAATCAGCTCCTCCGGATGCTGCGCCACCGCCGGATCGAGGTTGTTCATGAGCATCAGCAAAATCGCTGCTGCCTGCTGGGACTGCGCTGGATAGGCGTCGATCGGCCGGGCGTGTACCGCATACTCCGGCCGAAAGCGGTACATGTAAATCCTCCCGTAGCGGTGCAGCTCGTCCGCAAACTCGGGCGCCAGCACGCCGTGGTGCCGGGCCGGGAAGTAGCGCAAGGCATTGCGCAAGGCGAGCTCCTTTTCCCGGGCGGTGAGCAGGTCTTTCCGCACGGGCGCGTGGGACACGTCAGGCGACGGCCCGCGGTGGGCCGGAAGTTCGTCGGGAATGCCCGCGAGAAGGGCGTTGCGAAAGGCGTCGGTTGCGCTCATGGTCGTGTGGTGCGGATGGTGCCGGTGCGTTTGTCGTACCCGTATGGACAGTGCCTGCAGCCGCTTTTGCAGCAGTACCCGCGCTTGAGGTGGTACTGTTCTGTAAAAACGACGTACCCTTCCGGGCTGAGGTAAAAGTCCTCGGGTTCGAGGTCCTGTGGCATGGGCAAAGGTAATTTTCGTCCGCCTGCGGCGTCCAAACCCCAAACCCCCACCGGAATGAATTCGTTCAATCCCTCCATCAACCGGATCCTCCACGGTGCGTTTGTGGCCCTTTCGCTCTACTACCTCCTCGTATCCCGAGACATCCTCCAGGCCGCAGCCACGCTGGGCATTTCGCTCGCGTTCGACCCCTTCGATCCTGCGGTTTCGTGGAAACAGCGCCCCCTCTGGCAACGGGCCTGGCTCGTCCTCCTTTTGGCAGGCTGCGCCGCGCTTCTGGTCTGGGGAATCGGCCGGGATGACGCCGCTTGAACTCCTTGAGGCGCACGCTCCACTGGTGCGCAGCCTGATCCGCCTCCACCTGGGAAACGGGCCGGATGCGGAAGACGCGTGGCAGGACATTTACCTCAACGTCCACCGCGGTTGGCCCACCTACCGCGGCACGGCCGCCCCTCGCACCTGGCTTTACCGCGTGGCCCTCAACTCGTTGCTCACCCACCACCGCCGCTCGAAGCTCCGCCGCACCTCTTCCCTCGACGAACTCCCACCCCCCTCAAACCCCCCCCCACCGGGCGGCGGGCCCCCGGGCGGCAGGGCCAGGCCCCGCTGCCGGGGCACGCGGCCGCTGCGGCGGAAGCGATCCGGGAAGATCTGGCACACCACGGCATCCGCCACCCAGGCGGGCGGATCAGCCAGGCTCCCGCGGAGATCCGTACTCACAGCAGCAGCGCGCCTCTCCATAGGGTGGCCCATTCCTGCGCTCAGAGCTCCATGGCCGCCCCCACCCCCGGCGATGCCAACCTCAGCTCCGTTGAACTGGCCCGCTATCTCGAGCAGCGCGGCGAGCTGAGCAAGCCCTGGATGCTGCAGCTGCTGCGGCTCACCAAGCTGA
>JBMTYE010000013.1:0-14565 GCA_049454255.1 Flavobacteriales bacterium | reverse complement strand
GAGGCCTGCAGGGCAAAGGCGCCTTTACCTACCTCACGGGAAAGGTCGAGACCGACCGAGCGGTGTTCTTGCCGGATTCCATGCGCGCAGCGGAGGCCCTCTGCACGAACCGGCTCGATCGCTCGCTGCACGTGCCGCAGGTCCGAGGCGAGGAGGCCGCCGCCGTTTTCCGTCCCGCCTCCCGTGAGTTGCAGTGGCTCTCGGGCAAGAGTGGATTTGCGTGCATCGCAGACAGCGTGCGGTTTGATGGGGACCTACGCCTTTCGCCTGCGGGATTGCTCGGATCGGGTGAGCTCGCCTACCGGGAAGGCCTGGTCGAGATGGAGCGGGGCAGGTTGCTCGAGGACCGGGTCCGGGCAGACGCCGCCGCCTTCCATTTGATATCTCCCCGCACTGCCCGCGAAGTCCTGTATGCGGAAGACGTTGTTGCCGATGTGGACTTTGCCAGTGGATGGGGGCGGTTCACCTACGGTTCTGGGGAACGGGCGGTGGAGTTTCCCGACCACCGGTACCGCGCGTGGCTCGACCGGTTGGACTGGAACATGAACAGCGCCCGCGTGAACTGTACGACGAATCGGACCTTCCCAGAAAGCAGTCCGTGGAGTGATCCTGTTCGCAAAATGACGGCGAACTTCATCAGCACCGCCTGGGCGGATACGTTGAAGTTCTTCGCCCCGCTGGCCACGTTTGATGTCGTAGAGAACCGACTTGCGTGCACCCGTGTTCCGGAATTGCTCGTGGCCGATGCACGGCTGGTCCCGCGGGGGGGCGATGTGGGCATTCGGGAAAATGCCCGGCACGAGCCGCTCATCGGCGCAGAGTTGTTCCTGCCCATCGCAGCACCCGTGCACCGCATCCTGAACGCCTCTCTCGAGATCAAGAACGGAAATGCGTACACGGGATCAGGGGATTACGTGTTCGAGGACGGTTCCGGTTCGGGGAGGACCCTTCCGTTGCGCACCCTAGGAGTAGATGAGGCAGGTGCTTCGTTTGGCACAGGGAAGGTGGAAGAGAAAGACCTGGTCTACTTCGACCGTGCGTTCCAATTCAAGGGCACCGTCCGCCTGAATGCCGCGGAACCGCTGCTGGAATTCGATGGCGGCGTGCAACTTACCGCAGGATGCTTGTGCTACGACCGTTCGTGGTTGCAGTTCAAAGACCGCATCAATCCGTCGCGGCCGGCCATCCCGGTAGGTCCGCGTCCTGCGGATCTGAAAGGCGATCCGCTGGTGTTCTCGTGGACTGAGAGTATCGGCGAACCCTACGGCGTGCGGGAACGGTTCATGTCGGAAATCGACACGACGGAAGACCGGCCCCTGTTCCGGCCGACCGGGTGGTTGCGGCACAGCAACGGGGTCTATACCGTGGGCGATACGGCGCGTCTCGTTCCCGCCGCGGCGCTCGTCGTCGAAGGGTGCAAGGTGTCGAATCAGGGCGAGGCAGATCTGCGGTTAGCGACACCGGGCATCGTCTACCGATTCGTCGGTTCTGGGGCTTCGGACGGCAACTCTTCCCTGAAGCTCCAGGGCGTCCTCTCGGTCAGCATGCCGGTCGATGCCAAACTCTGGACCTCCGCGAGCCGTGCCCTCCCCATGTTCCAGACGGCCGCTGATCCCGACCCGTCCAGCTCGGGAATGTCCGATGCCATCGCCGCGTGGGCCGAGCTGAAGGACCGAGAGGAAGCCGCTGCGGAATGGGGCCTCGCCGGTGCGTTTCGCCGGATTCCGAAAGGGATGGAGGCGACGTGGATGCTGACGGGGGTGCAGTTGGTTTGGGACGCGCGTGAGGACATGTGGGTTTCCCAGGGCAAAATCGGCGTGGCCTGGCTGGGTGAAGAACAGGTCCACCGGGCGGTGGCGGGCAAACTGGAACTCGCGCGCGGCAGGTCAGGAGATGGCCTGCGCTTCTACCTGCATGGCGACGATTCGAACTGGTACTTCTTCGACTACAGGCTGAACAAAATGGGCATGTCATCCAGCGATGTTGCTTTTCTTGAGGCCATCGGGGCCATCAAGGAAGAAAAGCGGTCGACCCAGCTCGACGGCAATGTGAGTTTTTACTATTACCCCATCTTACAACGCAAGCGCCGGGATGACTTTGTGGATGCCTACCGAGAATTCGAATGACTGCCTATCCCCACCTGTTCGCACCTCTTGATCTCGGACCGTTCTCGGTGCCGAACCGGGTGGTCATGGGCAGCATGCACCTCGGGCTCGAGGAGCAGCGAGGAGGGTGGGACGTGCTCGCGCGGTTTTATGCCGAGCGTGCAGCAGGAGGGGTAGGACTCATCGTGACGGGGGGAATTTCCCCGACGTGGGAAGGGGCGCTTGCTCCGGGAGGTGCATTTCTGCGGTTCGGGTTTCAAATTCCACGCCACCGCAAGGTGACCGATGCCGTACATGCCGCCGGAGGGAGGATTTGCCTGCAACTCTTGCACGGCGGTCGGTACAGCTTTCATCCCCTCGCAGTCGCGCCATCCCCGCTGCGTTCGCCCATTTCCAAATTCACGCCACGGGCGCTCTCCGAACGGGGCATCGAACGGACCATCCGTGGCTTTGCCCGGTCGGCACGACTCGCCATAAATGAAGGATACGATGGGGTGGAGGTGATGGGTTCAGAGGGATACCTAATCAACCAATTCCTCGCTGCGCCGACGAACCAACGCACCGACGCGTGGGGCGGTTCCATCGAAAGGCGGATGCAGTTTCCGGTGCGCATCGTCCAGGCCATTCGTGCGGCTGTCGGGCCGGATTTCCTGGTGATTTTCAGGATCAGCGTGCTCGACCTCGTCCCTGGTGGGGCCACCCGAGAAGACGTCCTCGCCACCGCCCGGGCCATCGAAGCGGCGGGTGCGAACGTGTTGACCACCGGCATCGGTTGGCACGAAGCGCGCATCCCCACCATCGCAACCGTGGTGCCGCACGGTGCCTTTGCCTTTGCCACCCGAGCGCTGCGCGAAGCGGTGGGCATTCCGGTGATTGCCACAAACCGCTTCAACACCCCTGAGGCGTGTGAGGTGGCCCTGGAACGGGGCGATGCGGACCTCGTTTCCATGGCCCGGCCCTTTCTTGCGGACGCCGAATGGGTTGCGAAGGCCCAGCAGGCAGCCGCTTCACACATCAACGTGTGCATTGCCTGCAACCAGGCCTGCCTCGACCGCATTTTCACCCGAAAAACGGCTTCTTGCCTCGTAAATCCGCGGGCTGGGAGAGAAGGCACCTGGCCGCGGTCCGCGCGAGCAACCCGCTCGCTCCGGGTGGGGGTGGTGGGCGGCGGCATGGCCGGGATGAGTTGCGCGGCTGAAGCGGCGGACCTCGGCCACGAGGTGACCCTGTTCGAGTCCAAACCCACCCTAGGAGGACAGTTTCGCCTGGCCATGCGCGTGCCCGGTAAGTCCGATTTCGAAGCATCGCTGCAGCATTTTGCTTCGCGGTTGGACGGGAAGGTCACGGTCCGCCTCGGGTCCGAGGTAACCGTGGAGGAGCTCCACGGATACGATGCCGTAGTTGTGGCCACGGGGGTGGTTCCGAGGAAGTGGAACCTTGCGGAGCCAGGTGACCCGCGGGTGGTCAGTTATCCCGACGTGCTCGAAGGACGCGCAGTCCCAGGGCAGGTGGTGGCCATCATCGGGGCCGGGGGCATCGGGTTCGATGTCGCTGATTTCCTGACGCACGACGGCGACGCAGCCGGCTTCCACGCCGTGTGGGGCATCGACCGTGCGCTGGCGCATCCGGGGGGACTGGTTCCGCCGGTCTCCCGGACGCCCGCGCGGCAGGTCCATCTGTTTCAGCGTTCGGCGGACAAGTTGGGCGGACGTTTGGGCAAAACCACAGGCTGGATCCACCGGGCGACGCTCAAGGCCCGCGGCGTGCAGTTCCACCCTGGCGTCAGCTACGAAGGCCTTGGACCGGAGGGGTTGCGCTGGAAGGATGCTGCCGGCGCGGAGCACTGCCTGGCCATCGACCACGCCGTCGTCTGCGCCGGCCAAACCTCGGTCGACCCCTTCTCCTCAGCCCTTCGCTCTGCCGGCATCGCCGTCCACGTCATCGGCGGAGCCCGCGAAGCCGGCGAGCTCGACGCGGAACGCGCCATCCGCGAAGGCATCGAAGCCGCTTACGCCCTCGCTCCCTGGACAGCGGCGCGCTGACCCAGCCGCCTCACGGCATCCTCCGCCGCCTGCCGCACCCGCTCGATGGCTTCCGGCGCATCCGACTCCGGCGCCTCCAGGGGAGCTCCGACCACCACCCGGATCCCCGGCGTGCGGCGGAACGCCAGCGCCCCCTTGGGAAGCAGGTCCCGGGTGCCCTCCACGAAAAACGGCACCACCGGCAACCCCGACACCGCCGCCAAATGAAACGCGCCCTTTCGAAACGCCCGCACCTCACCGTCGTCCGACCGCGTCCCTTCCGGATACACCACCACCGACACCCCGCTGCGGGCGTTTGCCGCGAGCTGATTTACAGCCTCGCGCGCCGACTCCGGATTCCCACGTTCCACGAAAACCGTTCCGACCCGGGCGTTGATGGCACCGAGCAGCGGCACCTTCCGGACACCGGATTTGGACAAAAAGACAATGGGCCTCGGCAGCGCCGCAAATGCCGCATTGATGTCGAGCAAGCTCGCGTGGTTCCCCACGAAAATGGCCGATGGCGGCAATTCCGCGTCAAACGTGACCTGCGGTTGACCTCCACCTACCACGCGCAAGAGTACCCGGCTCCACATTCGGTCCCCGATGCGCGTGAGCACCCACGGCCCGGATCCTCGACGCACGGCGAGCACCGCCAGCCCCGCCGCACAGCACACCGCGGTCCAAACCACTGCGAACAACGTCCGGATCATCGCAGCACGCCAGGCCGAACAGAATCCTCCTGCGTTGCCCGGATTTCGTCCGGCGTGAGTTCCCGCCATTCCCCGGGCTGCAGGCCCAAATCCGCCAAACGCAGGGTTCCTAGACCCACCCGAATCAGCCGGAGCGTGGGAAACCCCCAGGCCGCCGTCATGCGCCGGACTTGGCGGTTTTTCCCTTCCCGCACGACCACCTCGATCCAGGTCGTGGGAATGTGCGCTCGTTGCCGAATCGGCGGGGTGCGTTCAGCCATGTCAGGTTGCGGCGAAAGCACACATGCCTGCGCGGGCGCTGCAGTGAAGCCACCGGAAAGGGGCGTCGAGACGCCGGCTTGAAGCAGCGCAGCATCGTCCGGAGCCCCTTCGACCTGGGCCCAGTACATGCGCAAGTGGCCGTTCACCGGATCGAGCAACCGGTGCTTGTAGGCCGAGTCATTCGTGAGCAGCAGCAGGCCTTCGCTGTCCCGGTCGAGCCTTCCGACGGGGTACACATCGCGGGGGAAGGCCTTCGCGCACGAACTCAGTCCTGGATGCCCGGCTTCCGAGGTGAACTGGCTGAGCATGCCCCACGGTTTGTGGAGTGCGATCGTGCAGGATGCCATCAGTCGATCCAGTCGGCGATGAATAAATTCGTCGACCGGGTCCGTCCGTTGTTTCGATTAGAAGCGAACACAAGGCGCTTGCCGTCGGGCGAAAACATGGGGAATGAGTCGAATGCACTGTCGAACGTGACCTGCTCGATGCCCTGCCCATTTTTGCCGATTAGGAACAGATTGAACGGAAATCCACCGGTGTGGTGGTTCGTGGCAAAGAGGATGCGTTTGCCATCGGGCGTGAAAAATGGGGCCCAGTTCGCTCCGCCTAAGGTCGTGATTTGACGGGCTTTGCGGCCGTCTGCGCGGGCCACGAAGAGTTCCATATCGGTCGGCTCGACGAGACCTTGGCTCAGGAGCCGGAGGTATTTTTCGCGCTCGGCGTCCGTGGACGGCCGGCTCGCGCGCCAAACGATCCACTTCCCGTCCGGCGAAAAGAAGGCTCCCCCGTCGTAGCCGAGGGTATTCGTGATTTGGCGCACATCCGAACCGTCTAGTGCACACGTATACAACTCCAAATCGCCGCTGCGCATGCTCGTAAACACCATCCTGTCGCCTTTCGGACTCACGGTCGCTTCAGCGTCGTACCCGGGGGTGTTCGTCAACCGCACCGGCTCGCCTCCGCGCACAGAGGACACGAAGACATCGTAGTCGGCATAGATCGGCCACACGTATTCGCCGCTCGGTCCCCGGGCCGGAACTTCCGGACACTCTGGATTTCCGAGGTGGGTTGAAGCGTATACAAATGTGGTGTCGCCAGGAAGGAAGTACGAGCACGTCGTTCTCCCCTTGCCGGTGGAGACAGGGGACGGCGGAAAAGCGCTCGAGGCCTTTCCGACACTGTCGAGCTGAAGGATGTAGATCTGGTCGCAGGATACATTCCATGCGGGATTGTTCGATTGGAAGATGAGCCGGTCTCCGCCGAACGACCAGTACGCCTCGGCGTTATCGCCTCCGAAGGTCAGTTGACGGACGTGCGCGAGGTGGACTTCTTGGGGGTAGGGAACGGTTTGGGCCGCGCAGGGCGCGGTTCCAGCTAAACTCAAGACGAACACAATCAGGAGGGACCAGAACGGATGCATATGTACGAATTTTGCGGCCAAATGTACTCCGCCTACTCGACTCGCCCCACGGCCACCGCCCGACGTGTGCCCGCCGCTTCCCTCTGGGCATCCGCCTGCATTGCAGTGTTCGCCGGTTGTGGCACCCCCGAGGAGTCACCGATGCCGGGTTGGGTTGCGGAATTGACCCATCCCCGCATGGAAGGCCGCGAGACCGGGACGCCCGGTGAACTGGCCGCTGCCCACTGGGTAGACAGTGTTTTGACCTCGCTCGGCCTCGAACCGGCCGGGGACAGCGCTGCCTTTCAGCAGTTTTCATTCAAGCCCCATCCGCCTATGCAGGTGCATGGAGCGGACAGTGCGGCAAGCATGGGCATGGCGCTGGTACGTGAAATAACCGGTCACAACGTGCTGTACCGCATACCCGCGCCCCATCCGAAGTCCACCGGGGTCCTGGCAGCGCATTACGACCACCTCGGGTACGGGGGGGAGAACTCGCTCCACCGGGGCACTCCGACCATCCACTTCGGAGCGGACGACAATGCTTCAGGCGTCGCAGTGATGTGCGAAGTGGCGTCCCGGCTGGTGAAGCGCCCGATTGCGGATGAAGTGCTGGTGGCTGCCTTCAGCGGGGAAGAAAAGGGTCTGTGGGGGAGCAATTACTTCTGTGAGCACCCGACAGTGGATTTGGCCCGGGTGAAGTACATGTTGAACCTCGATATGGTGGGCCGCATGCGGGGAGACACCCTGGCTGTCTACGGAACGGGGACTTCACCTGGCTGGATGCAGCTGCTGGAGTCCTGCAACACGGACAGCCTGGTCCTCGTGGCGTCAGAAAGTGGAATCGGTCCGAGCGACCACACGTCGTTCTACCTCGAGGACATTCCAGTGCTGCATTTCTTTACCGGCCAGCACCCGGAATACCACAAACCGACGGACACCGCGGACCGGCTGAATTACGAAGGCATGCAGCGCATCGCGGATTTCGTAGAACGCGTCATGCGTGCACTCGATGCCCAGGACGAATGGCCGTTCACGGCAAAGAAGGAAGAGGCTTCTGAAACACCTCGGTTCAAAGTAACCCTCGGAGTGGTACCGGATTACCTGTTCCAAGACAAGGGGATGCGCATCGATGGGGTGACTGCCGACCGGCCAGCAGCGCGTGCGGGCCTGCAGCGCGGCGATATCGTGGTGCGCATTGATACCATTGAGGTTGTGGACATGCAGAGCTATATGAAGGCGCTGAGCATCTACGAACCGGGTTCTGGCTCGGATGTTACTGTACTCCGCTCTGGAACACCGCTTACGGTGCGGGTTACGTGGGATTGACCGTTCGAAACGTGCTTCACCGCCTTCCGAAAGGGGGGAGGAAAGTCCGGACAACATAGGGTACCGCACTCTCCGAAAGGGGAGGAGCACCTTCGGGTGCGACAGAAAGTGCTGCAGAGATTTAGACCGCCGATGGCCCGCTTGCGGGATCAGGTAAGGGTGAGAAGGTGGGGTAAGAGCCCACCAGCGGTCGGAGCGATCCGCCGGCTCAGGCAAACCTTGCGGGTTGCAAGGCCATGTACACTGGCGACTGAGGACGACCCGTCCGAGTCAGGGGGTAGGCCGCAGAGATCAATGGTGAAGGCCCTTCGGGGTACAGAATCCGGCTTACAGCGGACGAACGGTGAAACGGGAAGGAATGCCTTCCCGTTTTTTTGTTGCCAAAGTGTCAAAAATTTTGTTGACGAAAAGGATTAAACGTGTTGCATGTCAAAAAGAGCTCTATTTTTGTCACGGGCAAACGTAGCATTTTCAAGGTTGAAATATGTTGCATGACCTTTTTTCTCGATCACAACACCTGCTTTTCTATGGAATTTGATCAAAACGAACTTCAGGAAATGAAGCGCTTCTACTCAGGGGAGCGTTCGCGCCTGATCGGACAGTTGAACCACGTCGAGGCGATGCTCGCGAAGTTGACGGGAACGCCGTTGCCGCCCCGTCGGGGTCGCGGTGCTGGCGCTCTTGCATCCGGTACGCAGCGCAAGCGGGGTCCGAAGAGTGTTTGGGGCAGCTTTATCATCAAGCGGCTCCGCGCACGGAACCGGCCGATGACGTACACGGAGCTCATCGAGGACGCCATGGCCATCCACCATTTGGCTCCGGAAAAGGAGGCATCTACCCGGGCAAGCATCTTGAACTCTGCCTTCCGGTTGCGTTCGGTTCACGGTCGGGTGGAAACCATCGGGCGCTCAGGCAAGAAGGAGCGCTACCTCATCTTGACAAAGTGGCTGGATTCAGACGGCATGTTGACGCATCCGTACGACGACGAGTTCAAGGCGCTCGCAGGAGGAAAGCATGTCGCAGTGGACATGGCCTCCTTGCCGACCCCTCGCTACGACGATGATTTGCCGGGCGATTCAGAGAACGAACACGAGGCAGTTGCCGAAGCTGCGGAGTAATCCGTCGAACGCATCACACACGAAAAAGGGCAGTCTCCGCGAGGCTGCCCTTTTTGCGTGAACGGAAGTTCGGATTATCCGAGGTACGGGTACCGGTAGTCCACGGGAGAGACCAAGGTTTCCTTGATGGTACGGGGACTGGTCCAACGAAGCAGATTGAACAGGCTCCCCGCTTTGTCGTTTGTGCCCGAACCCCGGGCCCCTCCGAACGGTTGTTGCCCGACGACGGCACCCGTCGGTTTGTCGTTTAGGTAGAAGTTCCCCGCCGACTGGCTGAGCCGTTCGGTGGCCAAATCGAGCGCATACCGGTCTCGGCTGAAAACCGCGCCGGTTAGGGCATACTCTCCGGTACCATCGATGAGGTCTAGAACGGCTTCGAATGCATCGTCTTCGTAGAGGTAGACGGTCAGTACCGGGCCGAACAGTTCCTCTTCCATCGTCCGGAAATGCGGGTCGGTGGTGAGAATTACGGTGGGCTCGATGAAGTAGCCCACGGAATCGTCGGATCCGCCTCCGGCAAGAATGCGGGCATCCGGGTGGGAAGCAGCATACGCAATAGCCTCCGTGATCCGGTCGAATGCTTTCCGGTCGATGACCGCATTGATGAAGTGAGCGAAGTTGCGGGGTGAGCCCATTTGAATCGTGCCCAACTCGCGAACAAGCAAAGCTTCCACTTCGGGCCACGTGCTTTTCGGGAGGTAAGCGCGGCTTGCGGCGCTGCACTTTTGGCCTTGGTACTCGAAGGCTCCTCGGATGAGACCGGCAACCACCTCGGCAGCTGGTGCAGAAGGATGTGCAAGCACGAAATCCTTGCCGCCCGTTTCGCCGACGATGCGGGGATACGAACGGTAGGTTCCGATGTGCTCCCCGATGGTCTTCCACAGGTGCCTGAACACCCCCGTGCTCCCGGTAAAATGCAGGCCTGCAAAGTCGCGGTGGCGGAAAATAACATCGCCGGCCACCGGGCCATCGACGGCAATCAAATTGATGACACCCGGCGGAATGCCTGCCTCGAGGAACAAATCCATCAGCACGGCCGCGCTGTAGAGTTGGGTGTCGGCAGGTTTCCAAACCACGACATTACCCATCAGCACAGCCGATGCTGGAAGGTTTCCTGCGATAGCAGTGAAATTGAACGGGGTGACCGCAAAGACAAAGCCTTCTAAAGGCCTGTATTCGAGTCGATTCCAAACTCCAGGTGAACTTTCGGGTTGGATGTCCTGAATCTGCTGGAGGTAGTACGCATTAAAGCGAAGGAAATCAGCAAGTTCACAGGCTGCGTCGATTTCAGCTTGGTGTGCATTCTTCGACTGGGCGAGCATCGTTGCGGCATTTAAGGCATACCTATACGGTCCGGCCACGAGGTCGGCAGCACGCAAGAAGATGCCTGCACGGGTTTGCCAAGGTGTCGCTGCCCAAGCCGCGCGGGCCTCGAGGGCTGCATCGATTGCACGGGAAACATGGGAAGCATCCCCGAAATGGGCGTATCCGAGCACCTTGCCGTGCTCATGGGGAGGCGTCAGCGGACGGCGGTCAGCGGTATGCACGCGTTCGCGGCCGATCCACAGTGGAATTTCCACGGGATCAGCGGAATAGCGAGCGTCGTATTCTGCTTGCAGCGCAACGCGTTCGGGGCTGCCGGGAGCGTAGCCACGGACGGGTTCGTTAACAGGGGTGGGGACGCGGAAGGTACCGTTCGACATGGCGGTTTTTTCGGCAAAAATAGGACGCACCGCAGGCGCGCGGACCGACGGGGAATATGTCATTTTTGTGGCATGAAAAAGCAAACGGTGGTGCTGGTGTTCGGTTTGGTCTGGGCCGTGGCCGCGGGCATGGCCCGCGTGACGGCCCAAACCCTCTACATCAATGAACTCCTTGCCTCGAACCAGACCGGGATTTTCGATGACTTTTTCGAGCGCGAAGACTGGCTCGAGATCCACAATGCCGGCAGCATCATGAACCTCGCGGGCTACTACCTCACGGACAACCCGGATTCGCTGACGAAATGGATGGTGCCGCTCGGAGACCCGGGTACCACGACGGTGCTTCCCGGAGGCAAATTTCTCGTCTGGTGCGACGGCGATGTGAATCAAGGCTCGGACCATGCGTCGTTTCGGCTCGCAGGCACAGGCGAAACTGTTCTGCTCGTAGCCCCGGACGGGACGACGGTGCTCGATGAGATCGCCTTCGGCCAGCAGCAAGCGGACATTTCCTTCGGGAGGACCTGTGACGGATGCCCTGATTTACAATTCTTCAATGTGCCTACACCGGATGCCCCGAATGCAGATACCCCGGCGCAAATCGCTTACGTGTTTGTAAACGAAGTCCAGACGGAGAATCTCTTGACCTGCCTCGATCAGGCGCTGGAGCAAGAGCCGTGGATTGAGATCTTCAATCCGTATCCGTTTCAGGTCAACCTCGCCGGGATGGTCGTGGAAGTCGATGGTGTGGGTTGGACGTTGCCCAACGATCGCCCGTGGGAAACCGTAGTCGCAGCCGATGGCTTCCGGTTGCTGTGGTTAGATGGCGAAACTGCGGAGGGCGGAGACCACCTCGGATTCGGGGTTCCCGCCGGGCCGACCTTCTCAGTGCGATTGATTGCGGCGGACGGAACGGTTGTGGATGAGGTGACGGCGGCGGCAGCGGCGGCGGGGGAGTCGTGGGGACGGATCGCAGACGGCAGCGCGGCTTTCACCGAATTCGCGGTACCGACCCCGCGGGTGTCGAACACGTCGGTGTTTCTGCCGGCGGCACCAGTTGTGTTGAACGAGTATTTGGCGGTGAACTACACCGATGCCGTGGACGGGGCAGGAGAGCACGAGGACTGGGTAGAGGTCTACAATGCAGGGAGTTCCCCGGTGGATCTTGCGGGCCATTACTTCACAGATGAGGTGGACAATCCGACCAAATGGCAGGTGCCCACCGGCTTCCCAGCGGAAACTGTGCTTGCGCCGGGGGGCTTTTTGCTCCTGTGGGCGGACGAGCAAACAAGCGAAGGCTGGAACCACATGACATTCCGGTTGTCCGAACTCGGCGAGCATATTGCCTTGCGCTCGCCGGATGGATATACCGTGTTGGACTCGCTACATCCTGGTCCGTCTTGGCCTGATATCAGCCGGGGTCGCCTCACGGATGGGGGAGAGCCATGGGTTTCGTTTTCCCAAACCACTCCCGGGGCAAGCAACAACGGTGCAACGGTAGATGTCGACGCGGCGATTCAACCGCAGCGTTCTGCTCCGCGGCAGGTGCGCCTGCTCCGTCCTGGAGGGTGGGTCCCTGAGGCCGGTCCGGCCGATGTCTACACAACGAACGGGCGCTGGGTAGATCACGTTCCAGCCGGCACTTCGGGATGGGCAATTCCGCAAGAGGAGGGGAGTTACCTGCTGCGCCGATGGGATGGCTCGGTGGTGGGCATTTGGGTCGTAGGTGAATGAATGGAGTGGCAGGAAACGAGAAAAAGCGTACTTTCGCGGCCTGATTTTAAGCGGGCCTGCGGGGAGGCTCGATGTTTCACCTTCCGGATCCCCCCGAATTCGGAACAAGTACAGGTTTCGTGAACGAAGAAACCCACACCCCGGCAGAAGAAGCCACCCAGGCAGCTGCCCCCGAAGCAACGGCAGAAATTGCCGCTGAAGAAACCCCTAAGACCGCTGCACCTGCCGCGAAGCGCGAGCCGCGCAAATTGTCTGTGCGTCCAGAACTCGCAACACCGGGTGATTTTGATTGGGATGCATTTGAGTCTGACTCTGACGATGCGTCGAGCGCAAGCCGCGCGCAGCTCGAGTCGGTATACGAGAACTCCCTCAACCTCATCCGCGAGAAGGAAGTGGTCGATGGAACAGTCATCAGCATCTCAAAGAAGGAAGTGGTCGTCAACATCGGCTACAAATCCGAAGGCGTAGTCAACGCTTCTGAATTCCGCTACAATCCCGACCTCAAGCCAGGCGATGTCGTTCCGGTATTCGTCGAGCGTCAGGAAGACAAAAACGGCCAGTTGGTGGTTTCACACCGTACGGCCCGGATGTTTAGCGCGTGGGATAACATCACGAAAGCAAAGGACGAGGATCTCATCATCCAGGGCGAGGTCAAATGCCGGACGAAAGGCGGCTTGATCGTCGACGTGTTCGGCATAGAAGCGTTCTTGCCGGGTTCGCAAGTGGACGTGAAGCCCATCCGCGATTTCGACATCTACGTCGGCAAGCAGATGGAGTTCAAGGTTGTGAAGATCAACCAGGAGTTCAAGAACGTGGTCGACTCCCACACAGCCAACAACGAGGCCGAGTTGGAAGAGCAGAAGCGCCTCATCATCCAGGGCCTCGAAAAAGGCCAGGTGCTGGAAGGCACGGTCAAGAACATCACCACGTATGGGGTGTTCGTCGATCTCGGTGGTGTCGACGGTTTGGTCCACATCACGGACATGTCGTGGGGCCGCGTCAACCACCCGGAAGAACTGGTGGAGCTCGACCAAAAAATCAACGTGGTCATCCTCGACTTCGACGACGACAAGAAGCGCATTGCTCTGGGCATGAAGCAGTTGACTTCACACCCATGGGACGCACTGACCGAAGAACTCGCCGAAGGATCGAAGGTGAAGGGACGCGTGGCAGTCCTCGCGGACTACGGCGCTTTCATCGAAATCGCACCGGGCGTCGAAGGCCTTCTGCACGTCTCGGAAATGAGCTGGTCGCAGCACCTGCGCAGCGCCCAGGATTTCATGAAAATCGGCGACGAAATCGAGTGCATCGTCCTGAACATCGACCGCGAAGAGCGGAAGATGTCGCTGGGCTTGAAGCAGCTGAAGTCGGATCCATGGGCAGAAATCGAAGCCCGTTACCCGGTGAATTCGAAGCATTCGGGCACCGTCCGGAACTTCACGAACTTCGGTCTGTTTGTCGAGCTGGAAGAAGGCATCGACGGTTTGGTTCACATTTCGGACCTCAGCTGGTCTAAGAAAATCAAGCACCCGAGCGAATTCTGTTCCGTTGGCGATGCGATCGACGTTATCGTCCTTGAATTGGACAAGGAAAACCGTCGGATGAGCCTGGGACACAAGCAGCTCGAGGAGAATCCATGGGAGGTCTTCGAAACCATCTTCGCAGTCGGTTCGACGCACAACGGCACGGTAGTTCGCATCGACGGCAACCAAGCATCGGTGGCCCTCCCCTACGGTCTCGAAGGTTCGTGCCACACGAAGCACCTTCAGAAAGACGACGGCGGTTCTATGCTCGTCGATGAATCGGGCGAATTCACGGTGCTCGAGTTCAACCGGAATGCCAAGCGCATCACGGTGAGCCACTTGCGCACCCACGAAGAAGGACCGAAGAAGAAGGAAACGAAGGAGCGCAAGACGCGTCCTGCCACCGCCGGCGGTTCCACCAGCTCGCGTGCACTCGAAGAAATCAATGCGACCGTGGAGAAGTCTACGTTCGGAGATTTGTCGGTGCTGAGTGCGCTGAAGGAGCAAATGGAAGGTGGTGAGCGGAAGGCAAAGGCTGAGGCCGAAGCTGAAGCGGAGGCGAAGGTCGAAGCTGCACCGAAGAAGAAAGCCACGGCGAAAGCGAAGGCTGCGGAGGCTCCTGCGGAAGCTCCTGCTGAAGAGTCCGCTCCGGAGGCAGCTGA
>JBMTYE010000012.1:0-14797 GCA_049454255.1 Flavobacteriales bacterium | reverse complement strand
AAGGAAAGGTCCGCACCCGGCACCCCCGCTCGAGCAGGCACCGCACGATGGCGTGCTTCACGCCGAGGTCCAGCACGGCCACGCGCATGCCCGTTCCACCGAACTGGGGTTCCCAGTCCCGCTCAACCGGCGCTGACACCTCGCTGCTGAGCTCGAGCCCCTCCATCGAGGGGACTGCTGCGAACAGAGCGCGCAGCCCCTCCTCTGGCGTGCCGTCGCTGCTGATGATGGCGTTCTGGGCCCCGTGCTCCCGGATGTAACGGACGAGCGCCCGAGTGTCCACATCGCACATCCCTACCACCCCATCGCGCTCGAGATAGTCCTGAAGGGTACCTGTTGCGCCGGGTCGGCTGGCGACACGTGAGAAATTGCGCGTCACCAGACCTGAAATTCGAACGGCGTCGGATTCCACTTCTTCCGGATGTACCCCATAATTCCCCACATGGGCCGTGGCCATGACCAGGATTTGGCGGTGGTAACTCGGGTCCGTAAAAATCTCCTGGTACCCGTACATCCCTGTATTGAAGGCGATTTCTCCCGTGGTAGTACCGATGGCCCCCGCCGAAAATCCGTCAAAACGCTTTCCGTCGGCCAAAATCAATACCGCAGGCACCTTGCTTTCGCGGTCTCGTCGCATGCTGCAAATGTACCGCGGCCCCTCCATACCGCACGAAAAAAGCCGCCCTTGTGGGACGGCTTTTTCTTCACAATCGGTGATTCAGGATCAGGCCTCCGGTTCGGCTTCTTCGTCCGCAGCAGGAGCTTCCTCAGCCGCAGGCGCCTCATCCGCTTTTTCAACAGCCTCAGGAGCCGCTTCAACTTCCGGAGCCGCTTCCACTTCGGGAGCTGCCTCAGCTACAGGAGCCTCTTCCACCACCGGAGTTTCCTCGGCAGCCGGAGCTTCTGCTACCGGCGTCTCTTCCACGGCGGGCGCGGCTGCTGCGGCAACAGGAGCTGCTGCGGCACCCTCTACGCGACCACCTCCGCGGCGCGACCGGCGCGACCGCTTCTTCTTCGCTTCGTTTCCGTAGATCGTGTTGAAGTCCACGAGCTCGATGAGGCACATTTCTGCGTTGTCGCCTAACCGGTTGCCGGTGCGAATGATGCGGGTGTAACCGCCTTCGCGGGTGGCAACTTTTTGGCCAATCTCACGGAACAACTCCGTCACCGCGTACTTGTTGCCTAACGCCGAGAACACCTCGCGGCGGTTGTGCGTCGTATCCTCCTTCGAGCGGGTCACGATGGGCTCCACGAATTTGCGGAGCTCCTTCGCCTTCGCAACCGTGGTCACGATGCGCTTGTGCTCGATGAGCGAACAGGCCAAATTAGAGAGCAGCGCCTTGCGGTGTCCCGTCTTCCGACCCAAATGGTTGAATTTCTTATTGTGCCGCATGGCTTCAGTCCTTGTCCAGTTTGTACTTGCTCACATCCATACCGAACGTGAGGTTCTTATTCTCCACCAAGTCCTCGAGCTCCGTGAGGGACTTCTTGCCGAAGTTCCGGAATTTGAGCAAGTCGTTCTTGTTGTAGGAAACCAAATCCCCGATGGTGTCGATGTCGGCCGCCTTCAAGCAATTCAACGCCCGGACACTCAAGTCCATGTCGCTGAGTTTGGTCTTGAGGAGCTGGCGCATGTGCAGGCTCGACTCGTCGAACTCCTCCACTTCGACACGCTCTTCCATTTCGAGGGAGATCCGGTCATCCGAAAACAGCATGAAGTGCTGGATGAGGATTTTGGCAGACTCTTGCAGCGCATCTTTCGGATGGATGCTACCGTCGCACTCGATTTCAAGCACAAGCTTCTCGTAGTCCGTCCGCTGCTCCACCCGGAAGTTCTCGACATCGTACTTCACGTTCCGAATCGGCGTGAAAATGGAATCGATCGCGATGGTGCCCAGCGGCATCTCGTCTTGCTTGTTCTCCTCTGCTGGCACGTAGCCCCGGCCCTTGCCGATGCGCAACTCGAGGGTCAGGCTTGCGCCTTCATCCATCGTGCAAATCACCAAATCCGGGTTCATCACCTGGAAAGCACTCGTGAATTTGCCGATGTCGCCAGCGGTCATCGCACGCGATCCAGAGACGGTGACCACGACGGTCTCCCCTTCTGCTGCTTCGATGTGGCGCTTGAAACGCACTTGCTTCAGGTTCAGGATGATGTCCATAACATCCTCCCGCACGCCCTTTACCGTGCTGTATTCGTGGTCCACGGTATCGATGCGCACGCTCGTGATGGCAAAGCCCTCCAGGGAGGAGAGCAGAATCCGACGCAGTGCGTTCCCTACCGTAATCCCAAATCCCGGCTCCAGCGGACGGAATTCGAAGCGACCCTTGAACTCCGTAGAGTCCAACATGATCACCTTTTCGGGTTTCTGAAAATCAAGAATGGCCATGGTGATGGAGGTTCAGGGATTACTTCGAGTACAATTCGACGATGAGCTGCTCCTTGATGTTCTCCGGAATCTGCGTGCGGGCAGGCACCTGGATGAACGTTCCCGTCATCGTGGCTTGGTTCCAGTCTAACCAATCGTGAGACTGGCGACGGCCTCCGAGCGAGTTCTGAATGACCGGCAAAGACTTGCTCTTCTCGCGGACACCGATGTGGTCTCCAGCGCGCAAGCGGTACGATGGGATGTTCACCACATTGCCGTTCACCGTGATGTGGCAGTGCGACACGAGCTGGCGAGCCGCCCGACGGGTCGGAGCTACGCCCAACCGGAACACCACGTTGTCCAAACGGCTTTCGCACAGCTGGAGCAAAATCTCACCGGTGATGCCTTGGCGAGCGTTTGCCGTGGCAAACAGATTGGAGAACTGCTTCTCCAAAATGCCGTAGGTGTGCTTCGCCTTCTGCTTCTCTGCCAACTGGACAGAGTACTCCGACTCCTTCTTGCGCCGGCGGTTGTTGCCATGTTGACCTGGGCCGTACGGGCGGCGATCAAGTGCTTTATCTGGTCCGAAAATGGCTTCGCGGAAACGGCGTGCCACTTTCGATTTGGGACCACGGTATCGTGCCATGGGGGTGTCTCTTAGGGATTCGACGAAGGAGGATTAAACGCGGCGACGCTTCGGGGGACGGCAACCGTTGTGCGGCAACGCGGTTACATCGATAATCTCAGTGATCTCGATGCCCATGTTGTGGAGCGCACGCATGGCGCTTTCGCGGCCAGCACCCGGTCCCTTCACGAAGGCCCGGATTTTCCGGAGCCCCAATTCAAAGGCCTCCTTGCCACAGTCCTCTGCCGCCACTTGGGCTGCGTAGGGTGTGTTCTTTTTGGAGCCCCGAAAGCCCATCTTTCCCGCACTCGACCACGAAATGACCTGGCCGGTGTTGTTCGTGAGGGAAATGATGATGTTGTTGAAGGACGTGTGGATGTGCGCCTGTCCGACGGAATCCACAACGACTTTCTTTTTCTTCTTGATGTTCTTCGCCATCGTCGAATGAAGTTTGAGGTGGTCAACTTCCCTCGCGGGAAGCCAAATTCAGGAATTACTTCTTCTTGTTTGCAACCGTCTTCCGCTTGCCCTTCCGGGTGCGGGAGTTGTTCTTCGTGCGCTGACCCCGGAGCGGCAAACCGTTCCGGTGGCGGATACCCCGGTAGCACCCGATGTCCATGAGGCGCTTGATGTGCGCACCCACTTCTGAACGGAGCTCACCTTCTACCTTAAATCCGGTAGCAATGCCGGTCCGGATGGAGGCGATTTCATCGTCCGTCCAATCCTGAACCTTCTTGTCTTCCGAAACACCCGCGTCCGCGAGGACTTTCGCCGCCCGGCTCCGGCCGATGCCGAAGATGTAGGTCAGCGCGATGACACCGCGTTTGTTCCGCGGAATGTCGATACCAGCAATACGTGCCATATGCGATGGATTTCTACCGAATTGCCTCAGCCTTGACGCTGCTTCAACTTCGGATTCTTCTTGTTGATGACATACAAACGGCCCTTCCGGCTGACAATCTTGCAGTCAACGGAGCGCTTCTTGAGGGATGCACGGACTTTCATGGTGCGTTTATTTCTTGTATCGGAACGAGATCCGGCCTTTTGACAAATCGTAGGGAGACATTTCAACCTTCACGCGATCGCCCGGGAGGATTTTGATGTAGTGCATGCGCATCTTCCCGGAGATGTGGGCCGTAATGATATGCCCGTTCTCCAGTTCCACCCGGAACATGGCGTTCGAGAGCGCCTCCAGGATGGTCCCGTCTTGCGTGATGGACGTTTGTTTCGCCATTCAGTTCAATTTGGCTTTCAAGCCGTTTCGTTGATTTATAACCTTTTCAATTTCATCAAAACTCGAGAGAACTTCTGCGCGCCCTTCACGTACGACGATGTCGTGTTCGAAGTGCGCACTCGGCTTGCGGTCGGCAGTGACAATCGTCCATCCATCTTTCTCCTGACGCACCTCTTTTCTTCCGAGGTTAATCATGGGTTCGATGGCCAGGACCATGCCCTCTGCTAACTTCAATCCGTTGCCTCGCCGTCCGTAATTCGGTACCTCCGGGGCCTCGTGGAGCTCGCGCCCTAACCCATGACCCACCAGTTCCCGAACAACTCCGTACCGGTGCTGTTCCGCCCAATCTTGGACGGCATAGCCGATATCGCCGATGCGATGCCCTACCGTTGCGACAGCGATGGCCCGATCGAGGCATTCCCGGGTTACCGTCAGCAACCGCGCTACCTCCTCTGACACCTCGCCTACAGCAAACGTGTAGGCGCTATCGCCGTAGAAGCCGTTCATCAGCACCCCGCAGTCCACAGAGACGATGTCTCCCTCCTGCAACGGCAGATTGTTCGGGATGCCATGCACGACCGCCTCGTTGACGGAAGTACACAAAGAGTTCGGGAATCCCCCGTACCCTTTGAATCCCGGAACCGCACCGTGGTCCCGTATGAACGTCTCCGCTACCGCATCCAACTCCAAGGTGGTGACCCCAGGTCGGATAAGCGCTGCTACAGCGGCAAGCGTTCTCCCTACAAGCAAAGAACTCAGACGGATGAGCTCGACTTCTTCAGCCGATTTCAGTTGCACGACCCGAGCCGACCCCATCCCACGTTTCCCGTTAACCTCCGATTCCGCTCACAGGAGACTGTGCGCGACCCCGGATGCGACCAGCCTTCATCAGGCCGTCGTAGTGGCGGGACAGCAAATGGCTCTCCACTTGCTGCAACGTATCCAAAATTACCCCCACCATAATCAGCAGCGAGGTACCGCCGAAGAAGATGGCAAACTGTTGCACTTTCGTCAAACCGAGGCTAAAGACGATGGCCGGCAGGACTGCGAGCAACCCTAAAAACACCGCCCCAGGAAGGGTGATGTTTGACAGCACACGATCGAGGAACTCCGCCGTCGGCTTGCCGGGTTTCACGCCAGGAATAAAGCTGTTCTGGCGCTTGAGATCGTCCGCCATCTGGTTCGGATTCACAGTGATGGCGGTGTACAAATACGTGAACACCACGATCATCAGGAAGAACAGAACATTGTACCAGAGCCCATTAAAATCGCTCAAACTCTGAAGCACTGCACTGTCCTGGAAAGTCTCACTTTGGGTGAGGTACAGCGGCACGAACATGATGGCCTGAGCAAAGATGATGGGCATCACACCGGAGGCATTCAACTTCAATGGGATGAAACTGCGTGCTCCCTCGCCCTGCGGGAGATGGGAAGCACCAGTTTGCAGTTTGGCCATTTGGATGGGCACCTTCCGAATGGCTTGCACCATCGCAACGCTTGCTCCGATCACCACGAGCAACACTGCAATCTCGACCAAGTAGAAGAACAACGATGCCTGGGTGAACTCCTGGACCAGCGCTGCGGGGAAGGTGGCGATGATGCCGACCATGATGAGCAGCGAAATGCCATTGCCGATGCCCCGGTCCGTAATCCGCTCGCCCAGCCACATGATCAACAGCGTCGAGGCGACGAGAATCACGACTGCGCTAAACCACCAGAAAGCACTTGGATCCAACACTGCTCCTGGAACGGAAACCACGGTCGACGCCAAATAACCCGGCGCCTGCACCAGGGTGATACCGATGGTCAAGAACCGCGTCCACTGGTTGATGCGTTTGCGGCCGCTTTCTCCCTCAGACTGCATCTTCTGCACTGTGGGCACCGCGATGCCCAACAACTGAATGATGATGGAGGCCGAGATGTAGGGCATGATGCCGAGCGCAAAAATGGACGCTCGGGTAAAAGCCCCGCCCGTGAACAGGCTCAAAATGGTGCCTAAACCCGACTGATCCGCCGAGCTGAGCTGGGCAGCGAGTACATCGCTATTCACACCAGGCAGCACGATGAAGGAGCCTAAACGGTATACTAGAATTAACCCGAGGGTCACTCCAATCTTTCGTCGAAGCTCTTCGTGGTTCCAGATGTTCTGGATTTGCTTGAAAAAGTCACGCATGGTTGACGCCGATTAGAGTTCTTGCGTCGATCCACCGGCAGCTTCAATAGCCGCCTTCGCAGTTGCCGAGAATTTGTGGGCTGAGATGGCTACACCTGCTTTGATTTCGCCACGGCCCAAAATTTTGACCCGCTCCTTCTTCCCGACAAGCCCGTTCTCCACGAGCACATCAAAGCTGATGGAGGAGAGCGATTTGCGCTCAATGAGCTCCTGCAGGGTATCAAGGTTGATGCCCTTGTACTCGACCCGGTTCGGGCTCGTAAAGCCGAACTTCGGAACGCGGCGCTGGAGCGGCATTTGACCGCCTTCGAAGCCGATTTTGCTCTTGTAGCCGGAGTGCTGCTTCGCGCCCTTGTGGCCACGTGTCGAGGTGCCTCCGTGACCGGAACCTTCACCGCGACCAACTCGCTTGCGCTGCTTCCGGGATCCCTCTGCGGGTTGCAGATTGCTGAGATTCATGGGATGTGCTGGTTGGGAGATTAAACGTTATCTACTTTCAACAGGTGAGACACCTTGCGCACCATGCCCAAAATCTGGGGGGTCGCTTCGTGGGTCACCGGCTGATGGAGTTTCTTGATGCCCAAGGCCACAATGGTGGCCTTCTGGCGCGCAGGACGCTTGATGGCGCTGCGGATTTGGGTGATGGTAATCTGGCCCATGGTGACTGGCTTAGCCGTTGAACACTTTGGAGACCGACACGCCGCGCATCCGAGCAACCTCATCCGCACTACGCAACGCCTTGAGCGCGTTGAATGTGGCTTTCACCACGTTGTGCGGGTTCGACGAGCCGAGTGATTTGGCCAAAACATCCTTGATTCCTGCGCTCTCCAACACGGCACGCATGGCGCCACCGGCGATGACACCCGTACCCGCAGACGCAGGACGGATGAGGATGTGCGCACCTGCGTACCGCATCTCCTGCTCATGGGGAATCGTGCTGCCGACGAGTGGAACAGAAATCATGTTCTTCTTCGCATCGTCGATGCCCTTCTGGATAGCAGTAGCTACTTCGCGGCTTTTGCCTAACCCATGGCCCACCCGGCCCTTCTCATCGCCCACCACCATGATGGAACCGAACGAGAACGTACGTCCGCCTTTGGTGGTTTTGGCCACCCGGTTGATACCCACCAAGCGTTCCTTCAAATCCGGATCGCCCGTGCGGGGTTGCTGTTGCTGCTGGTCGCGGCCTTTGCGTTGTTGACGTTGTTCCATAAGTTCAGAAGTTCAAGCCACCCTCCCGGGCCGCATCTGCCAATTGTTTCACACGCCCGTGGTACAGGTAGCCGTTCCGGTCGAAAACCACGGCATCGATGCCTGCATTCCTCGCACTTTCAGCCACTTGCTTCCCTACCCAAGCAGCCTGCTCGAGTTTGGTCATGCTCTTCACCGCATCCTGGCCCAACGACGTCGCTGAAGCCAGCGTACGTCCTGAAAGGTCATCGATGACCTGGGCGTAAATCTGCTTGTTGCTCCGGAATACGGAGAGGCGTGGACGCTCCGCGGTGCCCTGCACCTTTCCACGTACCCGACGCTTGATGCGCTCCCGCGCAAAGGTCTTATTCGTTCCCATGGCTTATTTCGATGCAGTTTTACCGGCCTTGCGGCGAATGACCTCACCCACAAACCGAATCCCCTTCCCTTTGTAAGGCTCGGGCTTCCGGAAAGAACGGATTTTCGCTGCCACCATTCCGATCAGCTGCCGGTCATGGGACATCAGGGTGATCGTCGGATTTGAACCCTTCTTCGTCTCCGATTCTAACTTGATCTCCGTGGGCAGCATCATCACAATGGGGTGGCTGTAGCCCAAAGCCAGCGTCAGTTCCTGCCCGGCCGCACTGGCCCGGTAACCGACGCCGACAAGCTCCATTTCCAATTTGTACCCTTCGGTGACTCCCTGGACCATGTTCGCAACGAGTGCACGGTACAGTCCGTGCTTCGAACGGTGCTCCTTCTCATCGCTCGGACGTGTGAACGTCAGAACGCCATCCTCCTGCACCACCGTGATGGCCGGATCAATCTCCTGGGTGAGTTCGCCCTTGGGGCCCTTCACCTTGACATTGGTGCCATCCACCGTAACCGTCACTCCGGACGGGACAACGATGGGGGCTTTGCCTATACGCGACATGGCTTAAATGCTCTGGATCTCAGTAAACGGTGCACACCACTTCTCCGCCGATGTGCATGGCGCGGGCTTCTTTGTCGGTCATCAGCCCTTTAGACGTCGACACGATGGCTACGCCCAGCCCATTCAGTACGCGCGGCAACTCTTCCGCACCGGAGTACTTCCGGAGACCTGGCGAGCTGATGCGCGTAATCTTGGTGATTGCTGGGCGCTTGGTTTTCGAGTCGTACCGAAGGGCAATTTTGATGGAACCCTGCGGACCTTCTTCCACAAACTTGTAGTTCAGGATATACCCTTTGTCAAACAGGATACGCGTCATTTCCCGCTTCATGTTCGATGCAGGGATTTCCACGACCTTGTGACCGGCAGCTTGTGCATTCCGGATACGGGTCAGGTAATCGGCGATAGGATCGGTGTACATGCGAATGTGCTACTACAAGGGTGGATTACCAGCTGGCTTTTTTCACGCCCGGAATCTTTCCGAACAGAGCCATTTTACGAAACAACACGCGGGAGATGCCGAATTGGCGCATGTATCCGCGCGGACGACCTGTGACCAAGCACCGGTTGTGCAGACGAACCGCTGCGCTGTTCGGGGGAAGCTTCTGCAACCCCTCCCAGTCGCCAGCCGCTTTCAGTGCTGCGCGCTTTGCCGCGTATTTGGCCACCATACGAACGCGCTTGCGCTCACGGGCCTTCATGGATTCTTTTGCCATCTCAGTTCTTCTTGAAGGGGAAGCCGAATCCTTCCAACAGCGCTTTGGCCTCCTCGTCGGTGCGCGCAGTGGTGACAATAGTGATGTCCATCCCGTTGAAGTGCTTTACCTCGTCTAGGCTCACTTCAGGGAAGATGATTTGCTCCTTCACCCCAAAAGTGAAGTTGCCCCGACCATCGAAGCCTTTCACCTTTACGCCCTGGAAGTCCCGGGTGCGTGGCAACGAGACAGCGATGAGACGGTCGAGGAACTCATACATCCGATCACGACGCAGTGTGACACGTGCGCCGATGGGCATGCCCTTCCGCAGCTTGAAGTTCGACACGTCCTTAGTGGACAGGGTCGGAACCGCCTTCTGGCCAGCCACGCGAGACATCTCTTCGACAGCTTGTTCAACGATTTTCTTGTCCGCAATGGCTTTGCCCAAACCTTGGTTCAAGCAAATTTTCTCGATGCGCGGAATCTGCATCATGGAGGTGTATTCAAACCGCTCCTTCAGCATGGGGGCGATTTCCTCCACGTACTGGGTGTGGAGACGAGGTACGTAGCTCATCACTTCAGATCCTGATTCGATTTCTTCGAGTAGCGGACGAGCTTGCCTTCCGCGTTGCGCCGCCGGCCCAAGCGGGTCGGCTTTCCGGTGGCATCTACCACCATCACATTTGAGATGTGGATACCCGCTTCGGTGCTCACGAGTCCTCCTTGCGGATTCGTTGCGCTCGGCTTGACATGCTTCTTCACAATGTTCACACCGGCAACCGTGACGCGGTCGGACTTCCTATCCACCATGAGAACCGTACCTTCTTTGCCCTTGCTGCCTCCAGCAATGACCTTGACGGTGTCTCCTTTTTTGACTTTCAGACGCTTAAACATGGCCTGGGAATCAGAGCACCTCCGGTGCAAGTGAAACAATCTTCATGTACTCTTTCTCCCGGAGTTCACGGGCTACCGGACCAAAAATCCGGGTTCCACGCATCTCCCCCGCGGCATTCAGCAGGACGACTGCGTTGTCATCAAAGCGGATGTACGAGCCATCCGCACGGCGCACTTCCTTGCGGGTGCGCACGACGACTGCCTTCGAAACAGAGCCCTTCTTCACGTTGCCCCCGGGGGCTGCATCCTTGATGGCCACCACAATGGTGTCACCGATGCTGGCATACCGCCGGCGGGTTCCGCCCAACACTCGGATGCAAAGGGCTTCCTTCGCTCCGCTGTTGTCCGCGACCCGCATCCGGGATTCTTGTTGTATCATGGCTAATTCCTTCTATTCTCAAAAATTACTTCGCGCGCTCCACTACTTCCACGAGACGCCAGCACTTGCGCTTGCTCAGGGGACGTGTTTCCATGATGCGCACGGTATCGCCGACATTGCAAGTCTCCTGCTCATCGTGCGCCATAAACTTGCTCGTCTTGTTCACGAACTTGCCGTACTTCGGGTGCTTCTCTTTGCGCTCGACGGCCACAACGATGGACTTATTCATCGCGGTAGACGTTACCACGCCGATCCGCTCCTTGCGCAGGTTGCGCTCAGCGGCTTGGGGGGTTTGTTCAGTGGTCATCCTTGATTCCGTCCGTTGAGTTCTGTGAGAAGACGGGCGATGTCCCGTCGCTTGTTCTTGATGACCGTTGTGCTTTCGAGGCCGGCCACAGTATGGTTGAACCGCAGGCGATCGTACGCTCCGCGCTCCTGGGCAATCCGAGCCGCCAAATCAGCGTCGGACAACTGCCGGATTTCAGTCATTTTCATCACTCTGCGTAATCAGGGCGTACGACAAACTTGCACTTCACAGGCAGCTTCTGTGCCCCCAAACGCAACGCCTCTTCAGCGGTAGCGAGTGGAACCCCATCCACCTCAAACATCATCCGGCCAGGACGCACAGGAGCAACCCAATGGCTTGGAGCGCCCTTGCCCTTACCCATACGGACTTCCGCTGGCTTTGCAGTAATCGGCTTGTCCGGGAAGATGCGAATCCACACCTTACCTTCCCGCTTCATGAAGCGGTTGATGGCGATACGGGACGCTTCAATTTGGCGAGCCGTGATGAAGCCTATCTCCAAAGACTTGATTCCGAAGGAACCGTATGCGATGGATGCCCCACGCTGCGCGTTCCCCCTGACCCGGCCTTTCTGCTGCTTCCGGAATTTGGTACGTTTCGGCTGTAACATGATTTCTCAGCTCTATCAGTTGCGCGGGGTACGACGACGTTGTCCTGCCCCAGCTCCACCCCCACCCGGACGGCGATCCGCTGCCGGTCCACCTTGGGGACGGCGCTCCGGGCCTGCCGGCTTCTTCGGCGCGGGAATCGGGCTCAAATCCCGCTTTCCGTAGACCTCACCCCGGCAAATCCAGCACTTGATGCCGATTCGTCCGTAGGTGGTGTGCGCCTCCACGATGCTGTAGTCGATGTCCGCCCGGAAGGTGTGGAGTGGAATACGACCCTCCTTGTAAGATTCAGAACGGGCGATTTCCGCTCCGTTCACACGACCAGCAATATTCACTTTGATGCCCTCAGCACCCATGCGCATCGTTCCGGCAATGGCCATCTTGATGGCCCGACGGTGGGAAATCCGCGCCTCGATTTGGCGAGCGATGCTCTCGGCAACCAGCCGCGCATCCATTTCAGGACGCTTGATTTCGAAGATGTTGATTTGGATCTCCTTGCCCGTGAGCTTCTTCAACTCCTCGCGCAATTTGTCCACCTCTTGTCCGCCTTTGCCGATGATGACACCCGGACGTGCCGTGCGGATGGTCAACGTCACCAGCTTCAGGGTGCGCTCGATTACGATGCTGCTCACGCTCGCCTTCCGCAAGCGTGCCATCAGGTACTCCCGGATTTTCTCGTCCTCTACCAGCTTCTCGCTGTAGTCCTTTCCTCCGTACCAATTGCTATCACATCCACGGATGAAACCGAGACGGTTGCCGATGGGGTTTGTTTTCTGTCCCATGATTACTTGACGGAGTCTACGATGATGGTCACGTGGTTGCTGCGCTTCCGGATGCGGTGAGCACGCCCTTGGGGGGCCGGCTGGAGCCGCTTTAACATGCCTGCGCCATCGACTTTGATTTCGCGGACCACGAGAGAGGATTCCTCTGGCCGCGCGCCGTTGTTCTTCGCTTCCCAGTTCGCGATTGCCGACCGGAGGAGTTTCTCCAACCGGTTCGAAGCCTCGCGGGCACTGAATTTCAGGATGCTCAGCGCTTGGAACACGTCTTTGCCCCGGACAGTGTCCGCCACAAGGCGCATTTTACGTGGCGAGGTCGGGCAGTCATTCAACCGCGCGATGGCCGTGCTCTTCAAATCTTCCTTCCGCCGGTCCGCGGCGTTTCGTTTGCGTTGTCCCATGGTATCAGCGCTTCTTGTCCTTTTTATCGGCGTGGCCGCGGAAGGTCCGTGTGGGGGAGAATTCGCCCAACTTGTGACCGACCATATTCTCTGTCACGAACACCGGAATGAACTGGCGTCCGTTGTGAACAGCGATAGTCAGACCCACGAAATCCGGGGTAATCGTGCTGGCACGTGACCATGTCTTAATCACGGCCTTTTTGCCGGATTCCTGCATGGCGTTCACACGAGCGGTCAGCTTGTAGTGTACGAACGGGGGTTTTTTAAGCGAACGGGACATAACGATTACTTCTTCCGGCGTTCAATAATCAACTTCTTCGAAGGCTTCCGCGGGTTACGCGTTTTACGGCCTTTTGCCAACAGGCCCTTCCGCGACCGCGGATGTCCGCCTGATGCCCGGCCTTCACCACCACCCATCGGGTGATCCACCGGGTTCATGACGACACCCCGTACGCGTGGACGACGGCCCAACCAGCGTGACCGACCAGCCTTACCGGAAATCTGTTGGTTGTGCTCTGAATTACTCACCGCACCGATGACCGCCATACAGCTGGTTAAGATCATGCGCGATTCGCCGCTTGGCAGTCGTAAAATGGCGTATTTGCCATCACGTGCATTCAACTGGGCGTACGATCCTGCGCTGCGGGCAATACACGCTCCTTTGCCCGGGTACATTTCAATGTTGTGGATAATGGTACCCAGCGGAATATCCGAGAGGTACATCGCGTGGCCCACATTCGGAGTGGCTTCCTTTCCGCTGTGGATGGTCATTCCAGGACGCAGACCAGCGGGAGCGATGATGTATCGCTTTTCACCGTCCGTGTACTCTACCAAACATATCCGCGAAGTGCGGTTCGGATCGTACTCAACTGTCAGAACCGTCGCCGCCATGTGCTTGTCTCGCAGGAAGTCGATGATGCGGTAGCGACGCTTGTGACCACCACCGATGTAGCGCATGGTCATTTTGCCGTCCTTGTTCCGCCCACCCGACTTCTTGATCGGTTCGAGCAGCGGTTTGTGCGGAGTCGACGCGGTCAACTCCTCGAATTTCGCCAACACCCGGTGACGCATGCCCGGGGTGACTGGATTGAATTTACGGAGTGCCATGTCTTACAGGTTGTCGTAGAAGTCGATGGACTGGCCTTCACCCAAGCGGACAATGGCCTTTTTGTAGGAAGAAGAGCGACCACGAACCACTCCGGTCTTCGTGTACCGTTGGCGGGCCTTACCGTCTACACGAACGGTGCTAATTCCCGTTACAGTAACGCCATACTTCTGTTCGATGGACTTCTTGATTTCGATTTTGTTCGCACCGAGGGCTACAACGAAGCCGTAGGCATTCGTCCGGTCTGTGACCGAAGCCATCTTCTCGGTAATCAAGGGCTTAATGAGGATGTTCTGCATGACCTTCCTTTATTTCAGCATGCCCTCAAGTACCTCATGCGCGTTGTCCACGAAGAGGAGGGTGTTGCAGTTCATGATATCGTACGTGCTCAAATCTGAAGCAACCATTACCCGGTGCTTCGGGAGATTGCGAGCGCTCAGGTAGACCGCATCGTTCTGTGAAGGCAGCACGACCAACGTCTTCGTTCCAACGAGCTCGAGGTTCTTCAGAATCGCGAGGAAATCCTTCGTTTTCGGTGAGGACATCGCAATCGGCTCAACCACACGAATCCCATTTTCGAGAGCTTTCGTGCTCAGTGCACTGCGACGCGCCAGTTGCTTCACCTTGATGTTCAGCTTGTGCGTGTAGTCCCGCGGCTGGGGGCCGAAAATGGTACCGCCACCACGGAACAACGGGTTCTTGATGCTGCCCGCACGTGCCCCGCCCGTCCCCTTCTGCTTCTTCAGCTTCCGAGTAGAACCGGATACGACACCACGGTGCAACGTATCGTGCGTGCCCTGGCGCTGTGCGGCCATGAAACGCTTCACATCCAAATACATCGCGTGGTTATTCGGCTCGATGCCAAATACCTCCGCTGCGAGTTCAACCGTCTTGCCGGTCTTCTTCCCGTCTGTGCTGTAAACGCTCAGTTTCATCACGCGTTCGGCTTACGGATTACGACAAATGCACCCTTGTGACCCGGGACTGCACCCTTCACCACGAGAACTCCATCTTCCGGAAGAATCCGGACCACCTCCAGGTTCTCCACAGTCACACGGCTGTTTCCCGTTTGACCCGCCATGCGCATTCCCTTGAAGACACGCGCAGGT
>JBMTYE010000011.1:0-15454 GCA_049454255.1 Flavobacteriales bacterium | reverse complement strand
CACCGTCGAGTAGACCGCATCGCGCTTGACGCGCAGGGCTTCGAATTCGGATTCGACGGCCTTCTTGTCGGCCTCGATCCATGCGGTTTGGAACCCGAGGGTGCCCAGCGACCAGCCGTCCGGAAGCGCGATGCGCACGGTCAGCGGATCGAGCTCGCGGGTCAGACCGGTGAGGGCGAAAGCGCCGGAACCGCCGGTCAATTTGACGGTCCCCTCGTGGGCCAGCAGGCCGCCGCCGTCGAACAGGAGGGCTTCCTGGACGGGCCAGGTGAGGGACGTCGGGGAGGCAGGGGTTTGGGGCCGCAGGGTGCCCGCGGTGCCTGCGGCACACGCGGCCCAAATCAACCCCCGGAACAGCCAGTTGCGCTTCATGCGGTCAAGGTACGCAGGCCACTGTATCGCGCCAAACCCCATACCCCGCCCACAACCCACGCGCCCCCGCCACGTTGCCCACCATCGCCGACGGCACGGAAAACGGGCTCCCCTGGCCCAGGATTTGCGCCTCGTAGCTCGCCACCGCCTCGTACACGCCGGGATCAATGCCGCACGCCTTGACGGCCACGGTATCCCCGCGCTTGAAAAACCCGAACTCCCCGTTCACCGGGTCGTCGTCCCACGCGGTCGAGTTCGGTGCCGCGCCGCGGAACGCTGTAAACGTGAACGACAGGCCGTTGAAGTACACGTCCTCCACCACACTGCCCAGCGGCGCGACATAGTCCGCATCCTTGACCTCGCCCGCCCGCGGATCCCACGCCGGCCGCCGGTTGATGCGGCGCGAAAACCAGCGGTACGCGTGGCCTGGCTCCGCCGGGTCGGTAAACTGGGCATACAGCACGCCGAGGGTGTCGTTGTCGCCCGGGGGCGCCCACCACAGGTCGTCCAGCGGCACCGGGACAGGGATGCGGGTCGTGGCGGTCGCCTCCATGCCTTCGTACTCCACTTCCAGCCGGTAGCTCACCCCTGGCTCCCCCTACATCGTGAACGAGGTGTACACACACAGGTCATTTGCCTGCAGCACCTCGACCGCCAGTCCCCACAGTTCCGCGAACTGGGCGAGCGCCTCGGGCGGCAGGTCCCCCGTACATACCGCATCGAGTTCCACCGGCTCGCCGCCCTCCGGCACCAAGCGCACCGTGGCGCCCCCGAGGAAGTTCGTCGCCGCGAACGCCGCCGCATCGACCGGGTCGAAGTAGCCACTGGTCAGGCCGATGACCACCCACGGAGCGGCGCCGGACTCGATGCGGCCTTCCACCACCAGCTCGGGTTCCGTTCCGGGCAGCACGACATCGATTTCCCGCTCGCATCCGACCAACGCAAGACACGCCCCCCCTATGAACACGTGGAGATTCCGAAACATGCTGCAAGTTCGTTCGAAGTAGTGGTACCTTCGCAACGACTTCCTCTCTGACATGCTCAACCGCCGCCAGCTGCGCATCAAGATCCTGCAGGTTCTGTATGCCTTTTACCAGGACGAAGACCGCGACGCGGTCAGCATCCGAAAGGCCCTCGACCACAGCATCCGCAAGACCCACGAACTCTATGTGCTGCTGCTCCTGATGGTCGGCCACATGCAGGGCTTAGCCATCGACCGCATCGAAGCGGGCCGGAAGAAGCAACTCCCCACCCCGGAAGACCTTGTGCCGAACACGAAGTTCGTGACGAACAAGCCTTTGCGGGTTTTGGCGAACAGCAAGGTGCTCGTGAAAGCTGCAGACGAACTGGGCGTCGGGTGGGGAAACGACATGGAAATGCTCCGCAAGATGTTCCGTGCCTTGCTGGAGAGCGCAGAGTACCAAGACTACATGGCTTCTGAGGAACGCGGATTCCGGCACGACCGGGAATCGCTCATCCGCATGTTTCGCAAGGAGATGATCACCTTCGAGCTCTTCCAGGACACGCTCGAGGAACAGAGCATTTTCTGGAACGACGACCTCGACCTGTGTGCCTCGATGGCCATTAAAACGATCAAGTCCATTCGGGAATCGGACGATGACGTCGACTTGCTGCCGCTTTGGAGAGAGGACGAGGACGACCGGGAATTCATGGAGGTGCTCTTCAACAATACGCTCGGTCAGGCCGACGAGAATGACGCCCTGATTACGGCGGCGGCAGAGAATTGGGACCTCGATCGCATCGCACTCATCGACCGCATCCTCCTGCGTATGGCCCTGACCGAGGCCAAATCCTTCCCCACCGTGCCTGTCAAGGTTACGCTCAACGAGTACATCGAGCTCTCGAAGTACTACAGCACGGAAAAGAGCCACGGGTTCATCAACGGGCTGCTCGACCCGCTCTTCCAGCAGCTCAAGGAGGCGGGGACGATCCGCAAAACCGGACGAGGACTGCTGGAATGAGGGGGGTGAGGGGAGCCACGTGGGGAGCGGTGCTGTGCCTGCTGGCCGCCTGTTCCGGAGACGAGGGCCTGACGACGGACTTGGTGGTCAACCCCGCCACGGCGCAGCCGGGTGGCACCGCGGACGGTGCGGATGGGCCGGCGGTTACTGTGGACGGGGCCGTGCACGACTTCGGGACGGTGGCGCGGGGCGAGCAGCCGGAGCATGTGTTCGTGCTGCGCAACACCGGCTCGCGCGATTTGGTCCTGGCCGACGTCAACGCGCCGTGTGGATGCACCGTGCCGAAGGACTGGCCGCGGGAGGCCATACCGCCGGGAGGCGAGGCCCGCATCCGTGTCCAATTCGACAGCCGTGACCAGTCCGGTCCGTTCACGAAGGACATCACCGTCCTTGCAAACACCATCCCTGCCACCATTGCCCTGGCCCTGACCGGGACCGTGGTGGGCCCAGAACCTGCAACACCTTCAACACCATGATGTTCCTCGCTCAAGCACAAGCCCCCGCAGCCGGAGGCGACTGGTCCTTCCTGCTCATGATGGGCGGCATGTTCGCCATCATGTACTTCTTCATGATCCGCCCCCAAATGAAGCGGCAAAAGGAGGCGCGCAAGTTCCGGGAAGGCCTCTCGAAGGGCGATTCCGTCGTTACCATCGGTGGCATCCACGGCAAAATCGTCGACCTGAACGACCGGACGGTCCTGCTGCAAATCGACGGCGCGAAAATCCGCGTCGAACGCACGGCCATCAATCCTGGCGGCCAAGTCGACGAGCAGGAACTCCAGTCGCGCAGCTGAGATGTCTGAGGCCCGCCCGATGTCGCTCGGCTACGCGCTCGTCCCGGTCGTAGCACTCATGGGCCTGCTGGCCCTGAATGTGGTCGTCTTCGGGGACAGCGCGTCCTACGGCCCGAACCAAATCGCCATGCTCGTCGCCGGCTTCCTCGCGGCGGCCATGGGCGTGGCGCGCGGGGTTGCCTGGCACGATATCGCGGGCTCCATCGGACGCACCATCGGCAGCACGTCGGAAGCGCTGCTCATCCTCCTGCTCATCGGGGCCTTGTCGGGGACTTGGCTCATCGCAGGCATCATCCCGGCGTTCATCGATTACGGCTTGCGCGCGCTGAATGCCGAGGTCTTCCTCGCGGCGGCCTGCGTAATCTGTGCAGCGCTCTCGCTGGCCACAGGCACGTCGTGGGGAACAGTCGGCACGGTCGGGGTGGCCCTGGCCGGCATCGGCACGGCCCTGGGGCTGAATCCAGGTTGGGTCGCCGGCGCGATCATCAGCGGCGCGTACTTCGGCGACAAGCTCTCGCCCATGTCGGACACCACGAACCTTGCGCCCGCCGTGTCGGGAACCGACCTGTTTACCCACATTCGGTACATGCTTTACACGACCATGCCGAGCCTCGCAATCGCCCTGGCGGTCTTCCTCGTGGCCGGCTTCGGAGGCGGAGCGGCAGCTGAGGGCCTCGGCGCCGACCAGTGGGCCTTAGCCGACACCTTCGGCGCCGCCGTGCGCTCCAAATTCCACATCCACCCCGGGCTCTTCATCGCCCCCGCCACCGTCATCTTCCTCATCGTCCGCAAGATGCCTGCGGCGCCGGCCCTGCTCATCGGGGTGCTGCTCGGTGCCGCGACCGCCATCGTCTTCCAGCCCCACGTCATCCGGGAACTCGCCGGACCTGAAGCGACCTCGTTTGCACTTGCCAGCTACCGCGTGGCGTTGACGGCCATGACCACGGACGTAGCCGTAGCCACTGGCCACCCCCTCGCGGATGAACTGCTGACGGCAGGCGGTATGGTGGGGATGCTGGATACGATTTGGCTGATCCTCAGCGCCATGGTGCTGGGCGGCATCTTGCAAGCCACGGGCATGCTCGACCGCATCACCCGCGCGCTGCTCGTGGGCGTAAACTCGGCCTTCGGTTTGATTGCGCGAACGGCGGGCACCTGCCTCGCTTTCAACGTATTAGCAAGCGACCAATACCTGGCCATCGTTGTGCCCGGCAACATGTTCCGCGAGGAGTATGCACGCCGCGGGCTCGCCCCCGAAAACCTCAGCCGCACCCTCGAAGATTCGGGCACGGTCACCAGCGTGCTCATCCCCTGGAACACCTGCGGCGTAGCCCAAAGCGGCATCCTAGGCATCAGCACGTGGACCTACCTCCCCTACTGCATCTTCAACTGGGTCAGTCCCATCATGAGCTTAGTCGTGGCAGGGCTCGGATGGAAAATCCGCAAGCTGGCTACAACTGCATAAGTGATGGAGTGGGAAGGGTGGATCGAGGTCGAAGGGGCGCGCGAACACAACCTGCAGGACCTGTCGTGCCGCATCCCGCGGAAGTCGCTGACGGTGATCACCGGGGTCAGCGGCAGTGGGAAGAGCAGTTTGGCCTTCGACACCCTCTACGCCGAAGGAGCCCGGCGCTACCTCGAGACCTTCTCGACCTATGCCCGCCAGTTCATCGGCGGCATGGAACGCCCGGACGTCGACGAGGTGCGCGGCCTGAGCCCGGTCATCTCGATCGAGCAAAAGACGATCTCGCGTAACCCACGTTCCACGGTCGGCACAGTCACCGAGGTCCACGACTTTCTGCGCCTCGCCTACGCCCGTGCCGCAGACGCCTTCTCGCGCGCGACCGGTGAACCCATGGTCCGGTTCACGGACGAGCAGGTCGCCGAGCGCATCCGCACGGACCACGCCGGCGAACGCATCCTCCTCCTGGCGCCCTTCGTCCGCGGCCGCAAAGGCCACTACCGCGAACTGCTCGAACAGATCATGCGGCAGGGCTATGTCCGCGCACGCATTGACGGCGAACTCGTCGAACTGCGGGCCGGCATGCGCCTCGACCGCTACAAGGTCCACGACATCGAAGCGGTGGTGGACCGGCTCGAAGTGCAGTCCGACGGCACCGACCGGCTGCTGCGTTCCATCCGGACCGCCATGGACCTGGGCAAGGGAACGATGGCGCTCTGTGCGGCCGACGGCAGTGGCGTGCGCTACTTCAGCCGCAACCTCATGTGTCCGACCACCGGCGAGGCCTACCCCGAGCCGGAGCCGAACCTCTTCTCGTTCAACTCGCCCTACGGCGCGTGCTCGGGGTGCAACGGACTGGGAGAAGTGGCCGAGGTGGACCGGGCGCTGCTGGTCCCTGATCCTGCCCTGTCGCTGCGGGCCGGTGGGATTGCACCGCTGGGCGAGCTGAAAGACAGCCGCACCTTCCACATCCTCGAGGCCCTGCTCGACGGAGCGGGGTGCACGGTGCGGACGCCCGTGGGGGACTATCCGGAAGAGGTTTGGGGGGTGATTCTGTACGGGTCGGAACGCCCTGTGGAGTTGCCCGACCGGGCGGGCGTTCGCACGGCGCCAGCGCAGTGGGACGGACTGGTCGCGGTCGTCGAGCGCGCTGCCTCCACCGGCTCCTCCCCTGCCCTCAAGCGCTGGGCACAGCGGTTCATGCGCAAGCGCCCCTGTCCCGACTGCGGCGGCACCCGCATCCACGAGGTGGCCCGGTCCTTCCGGCTTGACGGCCGGACCATCGCCGACCTCGGCGCGATGCCCCTCCATGCGCTCGGGACCTGGCTCGCAGGCCTCGAAGACCGGCTCTCGCCTCGGCAGCAAACGATTCTGCGGGAACCGCTGAAGGAGATTCGGGCACGGGTGGGATTCCTGAATGCGGTGGGCTTGGGGTATTTGGCGCTGGACCGGGCTTCCCGCACCCTTTCCGGCGGGGAAGCCCAACGCATCCGGCTCGCCACCTCCATCGGCAGCCAGCTCACGGAAGTGCTCTACATCCTCGACGAGCCCAGCATCGGGCTCCACCCCCGCGACAACCACCGCCTCATCGGCAGCCTCAAGGCCCTGCGCGATGCCGGCAACACGGTCGTGGTGGTGGAGCACGACGACGACATCATGCGGGCGAGCGACTACCTCATCGACATCGGTCCCGGAGCCGGGGTGCACGGCGGCCGGCTCGTGGCGGCGGGCCCGCCCGGCACGCATACCGGCACCGGCTCCATCACCGCCCGCTACCTCGAAGGGTCCCTCACCATCCCCGTGCCGAAGGTGCGGCGCACAGGATCGGGCCAATTCCTCCGGGTGGTGGGCGCCTGCGGCCACAACCTCAAGCATGTCGACGTCCGCTTTCCGCTCGGTTGCTTCATCGGCGTGAGCGGGGTCAGCGGGAGCGGGAAGAGCAGTTTGGTCAACCACACCCTGCTGCCAGCACTGCAAAACGTGCTGCTCGGAGACACGCGCAATCCCCTTCCATTCAAGAAGTTAGAAGGTCACGAGCACATCGACAAGGTCATCCCTATCGACCAAAGTCCCATCGGGCGCACCCCGCGGTCGAATCCGGCCACGTACACCGGCATGTTCGACGAAATCCGCGCCCTCTTCGCCCGGTTGCCGGAAGCGGCCATCCGCGGCTACAAGCCCGGTCGGTTCAGCTTCAACGTCAGCGGCGGCCGATGCGAGGCGTGCGGCGGGGCGGGTGTGCGGACCATCGAGATGAACTTCCTGCCGGACGTGCATGTCCCCTGCGAAACATGCCGGTCGAAGCGCTACAACCGCGAAACGCTCGAGGTCCGGTTCCGCGGCAAATCGATCTCCGATGTGCTCGACATGACGGTCGATGACGCGGTGGAGTTTTTCGATGCGCTGCCCAAACTCCGCAAGGTCGCTCGCACCCTGCAAGACGTCGGCCTCGGCTACATCTCGCTAGGCCAACCCTCTACGACGCTCTCGGGTGGCGAAGCCCAGCGGGTCAAGCTCGCCACGGAACTCGCCCGAACGGCCACGGGCAACACCCTCTACCTCCTCGACGAGCCCACCACTGGATTGCATGTGCAGGACGTCGACATCCTCCTCGGTGCCCTGCAGCGCCTCGTGGACCGTGGCAACACGGTGGTCGTCATCGAGCACCACCTCGACGTCTTGAAGGTCGCCGACCACCTCATCGACATCGGTCCGGAAGGCGGCGAGGCCGGTGGCCAGGTCGTGGCTGCCGGAACGCCGGAACACGTCGCCCGGAACAAAACCAGTGCAACCGCCCCGTATTTAAAACGTATGCTCACCCCATGAAAGTGTTCAAACAACGCGACTGGAACGAAACCAAATCGAACGACGCTTGGTCCATTTTTAAAATCATGGGCGAGTTCGTCATGGGATTCGAGGCCTTGCAGCGCATCGGTCCCTGCATCTCGATCTACGGCTCGGCCCGGATGAAGGAAGATTCTCCGGTGTACCAAGCCGCCCGAGAGGTGGCCTTTGCGCTGAGCGAGCGCGGATTCGGCGTCATCACCGGCGGCGGACCGGGCGTCATGGAAGCCGGGAACCGCGGTGCCGCTGAAGCCGGAGGCACCTCGGTGGGTCTGAACATCGAACTCCCCTTCGAACAGCACAACAACCCCTACATCGACCACGACAAGAGCATCGACTTCGATTACTTCTTCGTCCGCAAGGTTATGTTCGTCAAGTATTCACAAGGCTTCGTCGTCATGCCAGGGGGCTACGGCACACTGGATGAACTCTTTGAGGCACTTACGCTCGTGCAGACCTCGAAGGTGGATCCGGTACCCATCATCTTGTACGATTCGGCGTTTTGGGGCGGTCTCGTGGAGTGGATCAAGAGCACGCTGCTCGCCGGCTATGCCACGATTTCGCCGAAGGACCCGGACCTCCTGCACCTGGCGGACACGCCGCAGGAAGTGGTGGATATCATCGACCGCTTTTATGCCAAATCCATCCTCCGACCGAATTTCTAAACCGTGTAACTTCAGCCCCTCCTATCTATCTTTCCACCATGCGCCACTTCCTCGCCACCTCCCTCTTCGCGGCTTGCGCCGCGACTGCAGCCGCCCAATTCCCCTACTCGGGCTCGGCTTTTTCGCACACCTACGCACCGCTTGCGGAGTACGAAATTCTCGATGTTACGCCCGGTTGGGACGATCCGACAGTGCCCTTCGCGCTGCCCTTTTTGTTCCCCATCGGCGGTGACGTGATGAATACCTTGAGCATCTCGGGTCTCGGCATCGAGGTGTTTGCGGAGACGGAGTCGGGGTTGTTGCACGTCATTTGGCCCGTGACGCTGGACATCATGGACGTATCCGCCGCTGGCGACGTGGCGGCTGGCGATGCCTCGACCTACCGGACGGCGGTGAGCGGCACGGCCCCGAACCGCATCTTTAAACTCGAATACCACAACGCCGGTTTCTACAACGAAATCGAGGGTGTCGGCACGTCCACACAGCGGATGAACGCGCAGCTCTGGCTCCACGAGGCAACGGGAGTAATCGAGTACCACTTCGGCCCGAACACGGTGACCGATTGGACTGTCCTATCTGACGGCTTGATGTCGTCTGCGCTTGCACTTGATTTCGATTACTACTCCTATGCCGGATCCATCCTCGCTGCCAGCGGCCCGGTAGCTGCGCCGACGTGGACCGCGTACGACGGCATCGATGCGTGGTTCGAATCCATGTCGTTCCTCTCCGGTATGCCTGAAAACGGAACCGGTTACCGCTTTACTCCTGCTGGCACAACTTCAATCTCCGACGCCATCGCATCAGAAATCGTTCTCGCGCCGAACCCGGCCCGCGAGGCGGTCACGCTCTCAAATGGTGTCGCAGCGAGCGACCTGCGCATCTTCGATCCGACGGGCCGCTGTGTCAGCACTCTCGTGCTGCAGCCTGGCGAGCGCCGCGTGCTCGATGTCGCAGGGTTTGCACCCGGCGTCTACCTCGTGCACAGCGCGACGACGGGCACTGCCCGCCGGCTCGTCATCGAGTGAGCCGCTGACGGATCAGCGCACGAGCAGCCGGGTGCGCACGCTCCCGGAGGACTTCGCCGCCTCGACCACGTAACAGCCGGAAGCGAGTCCCGTGAGGTCGAGCACGACCTCGGTCCGGCCCAGCAGGTCTTCCTCGCGCACCACGCGCCCGGACGCATCGCGCAACCGCAGAACCCCGCCCGTCGGATCGGCATGGGTCCACCGGACGGTTACTTGGTCGCCCGCTGGGTTTGGGAACACGGCCAAACCAGATTCGGCGATGCTCTCGCTCACGGACAGTACCGGGGCCATCCCGAAGGTGAACACCCCGCTTCCCACGAACGGAACGGTAGCCGTCCAGTAACTTCCTGACCACGCGAGTGGGTAGAAGGCCGGGGATGAACCCGGCATGAAATCATCGCCTTCCGACACGATGACGCCGGGAACAGAAGGGCTCGGACCGAGGTCGGCGAAGGCGCCGCCGTCGTCCACGCGGAGTTCCACGCTCCCCGGCTCGCCGGTGGCTTCGTAGCCGTAGGTCCGGGCGACGCGAGGGGAGAGGAAGGGATACGGCTGCACGGCTTCGAGGCCTGCGCCGTCGTGGCCCCACAGGAGGAATTCGCCGGCGTCGAGGTCGGAGGCGTTCAGGATGCGGACGATGCCCGTGCCCTGGGCGTCGAGGTGGGCGTCGAAGTCGGACACCCGGCCGATGCCGGCAACCTCTTCGGGCTGGGCCGAGCGGAAGTACCGCTGTACGCTGCCGAGGGGAAGGCCGTAGCGGGAGGCGACGTAGTTCGATACGATGGTACGGTGCGATTCCATCAGGCGGCGGGTGTAGACCATTTCCTCGGCAATCCAACCGGAGCCGTGGCGGTCGTCGTAGTCCCACCCGAAGCGGACCTCTACCGGGGTGTCGTCCGTCCGTGCACCCAAGCCGGGATCGGGGAAGGGGATGCGTTGGTCGTTGATGACCGTGTACATCGCTTGGTCCCAATCGGTTTGGTCATAAATCAACCCATAGAACTGGGGCAATCCGGCATCCACAATCCAGAACGGCGTCGCCTCCGCATAGTGTCCCGCCGTGTCGATGACCACCGACGAGTACATGCTCGAGGCCTTCCACGGATGCAGGATATAGCCGTTGTCGCCGCGCGCCGAGGCAATCCAGCCGTGGTCATTCCATTCGACTGCGTCTCCGGCCGCCACGGCAAACGCGGAAATCGCGCGGTCGAGCGGCACCTCAGCAGCCACCAGGGCATCGTCTTCCCCGTCAAACCGCACGGCAGGCCGGCCACCGAGTCCGGTGGCATCCCACTGCGGCCGGCGGGCAGACTCGGGCTGTTCGGCAGCCGCTCCGTTGCCCGAAAGCACGTCGTTCCACACGGCGACCTGCGTTCCCTCGATGCCGACGTCCGCCCGCAGCCAAAGCGCCAGCGACGCCGCATCCCCTACCCCACCCGGTCCGAGGTGACCCAGCGGCTCAGGCTCTGCGCGGTACACGAGGAGCAGGCTGTCCGAAGGCGCGTTCGGCGTGGTGCCGTCTTCCAGCAGCACGGCAGCTCCCGCGGGAACGTGCAGCACCACCGGGCCGTAGACTTCCGGATCGATATCGACCGCGTACGTCGATGTTCCGATTTGCTCCAGACCGGTTACCGTGCCGCCGAGGACGGTCAGGTCGTCGGAGGTGAATTCGAGCACCGGGGCATCGGCGAGGTTGCGGCGGAACCGCACCTGGACCTGGAAGGGGCCGTAGACAGAAGTTTCGCCGTCGTCCGTGCCGATCCACGCCACTGGGGGCATGGCCTGGAGCGCGCCGTAGCGGTCCGACTCCCACATCCCACGGCCGTAGGTTCCGGCCCGCAGGCGGGGCGGGTCGGAAGGGCCCGAGCCCGGATACAGCTCGACCTCGGTCACCCGGACGGTGAGCGGGAGACCGGCGGAGAAGTCCACCCAATCCGCCATGCTATCCGCCCGGAAATAGATCCCGCGGTCCGTGCCCGCATACAGGCCAGCCCCGTCGAGATCATAGCACAGCGAGTTCACGCGCACATCCGGCAAGGAGCCTGAGATGTCCGTCCAGCTTAGTCCGAGGTCATCCGAGCGCCAGACCTTTTTATTGAAGCCGAGGTAGACCAGCGAATCGGACCCCGGCACCGTCTCGAGGGCGGTGACCGGTTGCGACGCGAGCGGCAGGTTATCGCTCAGGTCGTCCCACGCCACCTCCGCCAGCGGGGCGAGGGCGTTCACGGACCGGTAGAGCCGGCGCGAAGCTTTGGCCACGAACACCACATTCGTATCGGCCTTCGACCTGTGGAGGGTATGCAGGGCCAGCGGGCTGGAGCCCAAATTCGTCGTCAGCTGTTCCCATACGATGGAGTCGCGCACCGCGGTTTTGATGTTGCGTGAGCGCCACACGTTGACGAGTCCTACGAAAAGTGTGTTCGGATCCTCCCGGTCGAGGGCGAACGGCGTAGACCACGCGCCTTCCTCGGTGATGCCGAGCTCGCCAGGGGCCACGATGGGCTGGTTTTGGATGCCCGGGCCAGTGCGGTAGAGGCGGCCGTTCTGGGAACTCGTAAAGAACCACGCCGGGTCCGTTACATCGTAGGCACTCTCGAACCCGTCGCCGCCCGTGCGCCGGCTCCATTCCACCCCGTCGAAGGCGTAGGTGCCGTTGTCTTGGTAGACGTTCATCGCGTCGGTACCTGCGAACGGGCTTTGGCCGATCTTGTAAATCTGCCCGGTCACGATGCCAGTCGACAGGTCCACCCACTGCGCGCCATCTGCGAGGCGGTAGATGCCCCCGTCGTTTGCGAGCCACACCTCGTGGGTGTGCGGATTCGCCGCAAGTGCGTGGTGATCAACGTGCAAGAAGCTGTCTTGCAGATCGATCCACGTGGCGCCGCCGTCGTCCGACCGCTTCATGCGAATGCCTCCGACGTATACGCGGTCTACCACGAGCGGGTCCGCCGTCAGGCAGAGGTCGTACCAGGCCTGGCCCCCTTCTTGGTCGCCACTGGCGCTCCACGCCATAATGTTCGGGCTGTCGCTCATCTCCGTGAAATTCAATCCGCTATCTGTCGAGCGGAAGAAGGCACGGAAGTCGTAGGTCCCGGTGGAGCAGACGTAGACGTTGTCCGGCGCAGCGGGCGTCACCGCGATGACCATGCGCGTGCTGGGATCAATGCCCTCGTTGATGTACGTGAACGATAAGCCTCCATCGCCGCTGCGCCAAAACCGACCTTGCCCGGTCGCATACACGATGGACGGGTCGGTCGGGTGCCAGGCGATGTCCTTGTAATTCTGGGTATTTGCCGACACGAGCTCCCACGTCGCTGCGGCATCGTCCGACCGGAAAACGCCCCCGCTCGTGGCCGCCAGCAGCACCCCCGGCTGCGACGGATGCGCCAGCAAATCTCCGACGACGCGGTTGCCTAGGCCCTCCGTAGCAAACTCCCATGTCAGTCCTCCATCGACCGACTTCATCACGCCGAGTCCGGGGCTATCCGCGGCATCCCGGTCGCCGGTACCGATATAGACTACATCGGGATTGAACGGGTCGAAGCAGATGCTGCTCACGCCCAGCGAGGGAAAATGGTCGGTGTTCGTGGTCCAGTTCAGGCCCCCGTCGTAGGAGCGCCACAGCCCGCCCGACGGCGCACCGGCGAAGACGGTGTTCGCATCCGTCGGGTGGAAGGCGATGGCGTTCATGCGGCCGACCCCGCGGATGTCGTTGCGGTCCGTGAGTTCGTCGAGGGTCGGACCGCAGACCGTCCAGGTGCCGGCGGTGCTGCGCGAACTGCGAAACGCTGCGACGTCGTCTGCCATACCGAGGGCTTCGCGGGCGCCCCAAACCGCCCCTTCGGCGTCCGTGCGGCCCTCTGCCTGGTGGAGCCAGCGTTCGACCTGCTTCCAACCGCCGCCCTGGGGACGGGTGCGGCCGGACCACCAGGCGTCGTGCAGGGCCCGAACCGAGTCGGGATGCACTCCGGGCGTTTGCATGAGGACGGACCAGTCGGGAGCGTCGGTTTGGGCAAGGCCGGTGGTGGCGGCGGACAGCGCGAGGGCGCAAGCCGCGAGGTGCAGGCGGTGGTGCATGCGCGCAAGATACCGCGCCGAGGCCGCGCTGTCAGCCCGATGGGACAGAATGGCAGACCGGGGGGCATGAAGTGCGTTTGGCATCCGGCTTGCCGGAAGCAAGCCAAACCTCAATTCGCCATGCAGACCGGAAGCATCAACGTCCAGACGGAGAACATTTTCCCCATCATCAAGAAGTTCCTCTACAGCGACCACGAGATCTTTCTTCGCGAACTCGTCTCGAACGCGGTAGATGCGACCCAAAAGCGGCGCACCCTCGCTGCGCTCGGCGAACTCCCGGCCATCGACGGGGAAACGCCGGTTGAAATCCTGCTCGATGCCGACGCCCGCACCCTGACGATCCGCGACCGCGGCATCGGGATGACGGCGGAAGAAATCGACCGCTACATCAACCAAATCGCCTTCTCCGGCGCGTCCGAATTCCTCGAGAAATACTCCGGCGAACAGGCGAAGACCGCCATCATCGGCCACTTCGGTCTCGGTTTCTACAGCGCCTTCATGGTCGCTTCATCGGTCGAAATCCACAGCCTGAGCCAGCGCCCGGGCAGCGAGGCGGTCGTGTGGACCTGCGACGGTTCGCCGAACTACACCCTCGATGCCGGCACGAAGGCGGAGGCGGGAACGGACATCGTCCTGCACATCGCCGAAGACAGCGCGGAGTTCCTCGAAACGGACCGCATCCGGGGCATCCTGAACACGTACTGCAAGTTCATGCCGGTGGAGATCATCTTCGGCACGCGGTCGAAGTGGGTCGACGACCCCAGCGGCGAAACGAACGAGGACGGCACGGCGAAGCAGGTGCAGATCGAGGTGCCGGATGTGGTGAATACGACGGACCCGATTTGGACGAAGGCGCCGGCGGAGCTCGGCGACGAGGAGTACGCGGCCTTCTACCGCGACCTCTACCCGATGAACTTCGAGGAGCCGCTCTTCCACATCCACCTGAACGTCGATTATCCGTTCAATCTGACCGGCATCCTCTACTTCCCGCAGCTGCGCAAAGAACTGGAGCTCAGGAAGAACAAGATTCATCTCTACTCGAACCAGGTCTTCATCACGGACAACGTCGAGAACATCGTCCCCGACTTCCTGACGCTGCTGCACGGCGTCATCGATTCGCCGGATATCCCGCTGAATGTCAGCCGGTCATACCTGCAAGAGGACGGCAATGTGAAGAAAATCAGCGGCCACATCACGAAGAAGGTCGCCGACAAGCTCGCCGCGATGTTCAAGAACGACCGCGCGAAGTTTGAGGCGCAATGGGACGACCTGCGCATCTTCATCGAGTACGGCATGCTGACGGACGAAAAGTTCGCAGAACGCGCCGAGAAGTTCTTCTTGTTCAAGGATGTCAACGGAACGTGCCGGACGTACGAGGAGCTGGTGGAGGCCGTCTCCGCGGCCCAAAAGGACAAAAACGGCAAAATCGTGCTGCCCTACTGCGCCGACGCGGATGCCCAACACGCCTTCGTGCAGCCTGCCCTCGACCGCGGCTACACGGTGCTCGTGATGAACGGTCCGCTGGCTTCCCACATGGTCGGCAAGCTCGAAGAAAAGCACAGCGACATCCAATTCAAGCGGGTCGACTCCGAGGTCATCGACTCCCTGATTGACACGGGCGACGCCCCTGTGAGCGCCCTCGACGATGCACAGCAGGACCAGCTCCGCCCGGTCCTCGAGTCTGCCTTCCCGACCGGCGGTGCCTACCGCGTGAAGTTCGCGGCCATGTCGCCCACGGCGGCTCCGCTGACCATCACGCGTTCCGAGTGGATGCGGCGCATGAAGGAGCAGCAGGCGGTGGGTGGCGGTGGGTTCCAAATGTTTGGCGCCCTTCCCGACAGCTACGACGTGACGGTGAATGCAAACCACCCCCTCGCCGCCCGGTTGCTGGCGGCGGATGACGAGGCCGCGCGGGCGGCGGCGCGGAAGGCGGCGGATCTCGCTCGCCTCTCCCAGGGCTTGCTGACGGGCGAGGAACTCACGCGGTTCATTGAGGCCGGCTACGCCGACCTCGCGTGAGCCGCTTCATCCCCTGGATCGGCGGGGCGGTAGGTTGGGCGCTCGGCGGCCCCATCGGCGGGGTGCTGGGTTTTGCGTTCGGCAAGATGTTCACCGACTCCTCGCTGAGCGTGGACACGTCGTCCGGTGGCCCGCGGAAGCGCAGGCCCGCCTCCGGGGATACCCGGCCGGGTGATTTTGCAGCGGCGCTCCTCGTCCTGAGTGCGGCCGTGATG
>JBMTYE010000010.1:0-15480 GCA_049454255.1 Flavobacteriales bacterium | reverse complement strand
CCGCGCCTTGCGGCCGATTTTATCCTCACCGGCATCGGCATCGTCCGTCAGGTGACCCACATCCGTGATGTTGCGGACGTAACGGACCGTGTAGCCGAGGAAGCTGAGGTACCGGAAAACGATATCGAAGGTCAGGAACGTGCGTACGTTGCCGAGGTGGACATTGCTGTACACCGTCGGACCGCAGACATACAGGCCGACATGGGGGGGATGCAGGGGGACGAAGGGCTCTTTCTCGCGAGTTAAGCTATTCGTAATGTGCAAGTTGTCCATGGCCTTTACGGTTGCGCTGTGGGTTCTGCCGCCACCCGCGCTGTCCATGCCTCCAGCATGACGCGCGTAAGGCTGGCCAAATCCGTTGCCGGCTCCCAGCTCCAGTCTTCCCTCGCCGCGGTATCGTCGATGGATCGAGGCCACGAATCTGCGATGGCCTGCCGGTGATCCGGCCGGTAAACCACCTCGAAATCTGGTCGGAGCACCCGGATGCTGGCTGCCAGCTCTGCGGGCGTGAAGGACATGGCGCCGAGGTTGTACGATGTTCGGATACGGATGCGATCGGCCGGCGCGGCCATCAGGTCAAGGGTTCCTGTGACGGCATCCTCGATGTACATCATGGGCAGTGCAGTGTCCTCCCGCAGGAAGCAGGTGTAGGGCTCCCCACTGGCGGCATACTGGAAAATTTCCACGGCGTAATCCGTCGTCCCACCGCCGGGAATCGAGCGGTGCCCGATGAGACCGGGATACCGCAGGCTGCGCACATCGACGCCGTAGCGGCTGTGGTAGTAGTTGCACCACCACTCGCCCGATTGCTTCGAGATGCCGTAGACCGTTGTCGGATCGAGACGGGCATCTTGCGGTACCGCGTCCTTCGGGGTGGCGGGTCCGAACACCGCAATCGAGCTCGGCCAAAATACCTTCTTCACCCAGCCTTGGCGGGCAGCCTCGAGGACATACAGCAGCGACCGCATGTTCAGATCCCAGGCCAGAAGCGGCCTCTGTTCTCCGGTGGCGCTGAGTAACGCCGCCAAATGGTACACCGTATCGATGGGCCGAGAACGGAGCACCGCCTCCACAGCGTCGCCGTCTGTGGCATCGAGTTGGAGAAATGTACTGCGCAGAACGCCTTCGTGTTCTGGCATGCGGATGTCTGCAACGATGACCTGATCGACTCCTTCTCGCTCTTGGAGCGCAAGTACCAGTTCTACTCCGAGTTGTCCGGCTGCTCCGATGACGAGGTGAGTTCCCATGGGACCCAAAGTTAGCGCCGCACCTCGAACAGGCACGCATCTCCGTAGCTCAGGAATCGGTATCCCGAGCGCAGCGCATGGGCGTAGGCCTCACGCCACACCTCGCCGGCGACAGCTTCGACGAGGCAGAGCAGGGTGCTTTCGGGTTGATGAAAATTCGTGATGAGCCCATCGATGGTGCGAATGCGGTAGCCGGGCACGATCATGAGGGAGGTTGCGAAAGCCAAACCCTCTCCGGGAGCCGCCGTTCGCACCGCCCAGGCCGCCGCATCCCGCAGTCCCCACCCCAGCGCCTCGGCATGGTCAGCCGCCTCGCCGGTCGCAATCCACTGCGGAACTTCTGCCGGCCGCTTTCCGGTTCGGTGCCATTCCACCAGGTACCAAAAAGCACTCTCGAGCGTCCTCAGCGTGGTCGTCCCCACCGCGAGCCGACCGGAATCTGGCGCCTCGGCGAGCGCGGCAAGGGTGGATGCATCGAGGATGCACTGCTCGGCATGCATGGTGTGTGCGGTGGGGCCGGCTTCGTCTAGGGGTCGAAAGGTCCCGGCACCGACATGGAGGGTGACGCGATGCACCGGCATCAGGTCGCACATCGTTTCCCACAGGGGCTCATCGAAGTGCAGGCCCGCCGTGGGCGCGGCAACGCTTCCGGCTTCGGACGCAAATACGGTTTGGTACGCCACCCGATCGGCTTCTGTGTCTTCCCGGTGCATGTAAGGCGGAAGCGGAACCCGGCCAAACGCTTCGAGCACCTCGCCCCACGTGCACGCGGGAGTGGCCGCGTCGCGAGGTTCCCACGAAAAGGCGACACTTCGGGTACCTACATCGGCGCCTACCAGCCGAGCGGTGAGATGCCACGGCGTTCCGTCAAGGGCAGAAAAGTCAACATGGGCTTCGCCCGAGCTCCAGCGCCGCGCCCCCCGCACCAGACACGTCCACGTCACGGACCGCGTTTCAGCGAGCGCTTCCTCCATCGCAAGACCCTCAGGTTCGAGAAGGAAAACCTCGAGCGACCCGCCGGTGGGTTTGGTCAACAGCAGGCGCGCGCGAATCACCCGGGTGGCGTTCACCCACAGCGCCGAGTAGTTGCCGATGAGTGCAGGCAACTCTCGGAATACATGATCTTCAAAATCACCCGTAGCAGGGACAACTAGCAGCCTGCTCGCCGACCTCGGCTCTACCGGTGCGGTGGCAATCGCCGGTGCTGGAAGATCGTAGCTAAAGCGGCTCACTCCTCCACCGAACGCAGGTCCTCGAGGTCAGCAGCCTCAAGCATTGCATTCGAAATGCGTGCGTAGGCTCCGCCCCGAGCGCGCGAAAGCAGATTCAGCTTTTCGTTCGTGAAGTCGGTCTTTTCAGCAGCTTCGTTCACTTTCGTGGTGCTTACAGCCCAAACACCCACTTCACCAGCAATCGCAGGAGACACCGTTCCGGGCGCCATACCTAAAGCATGGCCGACCACTTCAGGTTCTGCACCGGCTCCAGCTTGCGGGATGGATGGGAACTTCAGGCTAATCGAGGATGCAGTTGCGACGGCACTTTGTACTGAAGAGGCGATGGCACTCAAGTTTTCGCCCACCATCAAGTCCTTGTATTTCTCTGCCTTTGCTTCCTTCACCGCTTCTGCACGCATAATCTCTTCCACGTGCTCGAATTTCGGCTCACCCTTTTGCTTTTTGCGATCGAGGTAGGCGACGATGTAGGAGTTGTCAGCGAGAATGGGCGTGGAGATTTCTCCTTCTTCCGCAGAAAATGCCCAGGAAATAACTTCACCAGCGGTTTGAAGACCCGAAATGGAAGTTGCCTCTCGGGTGATGTCGGTCGCGATGTTCGTCGGGTATCCGGCAGTGCTTGCTGCTTCGATAAAAGCGTCTTTGTCTGCGATGTCGATGGCAAACTCACTCGCTGCACTATATGCAGCACGAGCGGTTTCCTGTGAGGGAATCAACTGGCGGCTGATGAACGCGACTTCCACACGTCGAACAGGTGGCGTGGTGCCCATAGCTTCGACGATGTGCAGACCGTAGCTTGTCTTCACGACACCCACCTTACCTGTGGGGTTATCAAATGCGAAGTTTTCGAATTCAGGAACCATCCGGCCGCGCGGAAAGAAGTCGTAAAAACCTCCCGTTGCTTTCGAACCGGGGTCATCGCTGTACTTCGTGACCATGTCCTCGAACTTGGCCCCTTTTGCAAGCGCCTTGCGGATGCTGTCCGCACGAGCTTGCAGCACAGCCATTTCTGCGCCATCGTTCACGTCGTTTGCCTTGAGCAGGATGTGCCGACACTTGGCAGAATCCGATGCGGTGCTGAAGCCGAGCACACGTGCTAGCCGCAGTTCCTGGTTTTTCACGTAGGGTCCCACAAGTGTGCCGACGTTCGACGCGAAAAAGCTTGCTTCGTTCACATCTGTAGCCACATCGTCCAAGGTAAACTTGACCGGTGCCATCGGAGTCCCCGTAATGGTTGAGACGAACAGGGAATCACTGGATGCGGCGGCCCAGCGGGATTTGACAGAGTCCAAATCAGCACGGTATGCTGCTGCGTCTGCTTCCGTGGCTTGCACAGGAATGCGGATGAAGGTGATGTCCCGGCCTTCTCGCTGACGGTATTCCGGATCGGATTTGTGGTCGTTGAAGTAGGCCTTTACATCGGCATCAGAGACCTCGACTTCCTCGTCCGGAATGGAGGCGTAGGGCTTGACAACGTAGTCGAAGTCCACGGTGCGTGCGCCAGCGAGGTAGTCGTGTTTGGCCTCCAGGCTGTTGGCGAACATTCCGCTGACAATGAGGCTTTCGTGCTTTTCGCGCACCCGCTTGGAGGAGATGAGTTTGCGGTATGCCAAATAGTTCGATTGGCCTTCAGGGGTTCCTAGCATTGCCTGGAAGTTCTGCTGCCAGAAAGCCTTTGCCTGTGGATCTGAGAAGAACGCTCGGCTCAAGTAGGGGGAGTAGGCGTCACCGAAAATCAACTCCTGGTACTCCTCGTCGCTTACCTGCAGTCCCAGTTCGTCCAAATCGTCTTTCAACAACACGTCCGTAGTCATATCAGACCAGACTTCTTCCCCGAGTTGGGCGCCTTCGAAGCCTAACTGACGGCGCAGTTGCAGCTCGTTCTGGTATTCAAGAGCTGAAATTTCCTCGCCATTGACCACGCCTATGGTGCGGTTCGTGCCGCGACCGAAAAGCGCCATCACAGCATCGTACGGAACAAGGAAGCCTAACATACCTAGGCCAAGCAAGGCGATGAGCAAGCCTTGGCGCTTGCGGATTCTCTCAATCAGGGACATGGCGAACGTCTAAGAATTCAGGTGCGCGAAGATACGCGATTCGAGCACTGCTACGTCCACGCCTCGAATCGGGTTACAGCACTGCCTCGTTCCCGGTTTCTCCGTTGAGTCGGCGAACGCGAACAATGCCTACACGATGGGCTTGAACTTCTTCCACTTCAAGGATGTACCCGGCAAGTGGCAGGGTATAGCCCTCCTCGGGGATTTCTTCTGCGTGGTGGAGAACTAGTCCTCCAAGCGTCTCGTATCCATCGTTCAGTGGAAGATCTAAGTCGTGGCGGTCGTTGATGTCTTCAACATGCAGCCGAGCGGAAAACCGCCAGCATCCTGGCTCTATTTCTTCCTCGATTTCGTTTGGCTCGTCGTGTTCATCCTCGATGTCGCCGAGCAGCTGCTCCATGAGGTCCTCCATGGTCACAATACCCGAGGTCCCGCCGAACTCGTCGACGACCACAGCCAGATGCCTCCGGCGAGCGATAAACCGACTCAGGACCTCATCTGCTGCCATAGGCTCAGGAACGACGAAGGTGGGATGCAGCACGGATGAAATGGTTGCGGGCATCTTGAACAGGTCCTTCGAGTGTACATATCCGATGATGTGGTCGATATCGCCGGTGTAGACCACAATCTTTGACAATCCACTTGTTGCGAAAAGGGCCCGGACTTCGGACATGGAGGTGGTCACTTCCACCCCGACAACTTCATTGCGAGGAATAAGGCAGTCTCGCGCCCTTATATTACTGAATTCAAGAGCGTTTTGCATGATCTGGAGTTCATGCTCGAGTTCTTGTTCCGGCTCCATCCGGCCGCTTATGGTTCGGATGAAGTGGTCCAAATCCGTGGTGCCCAGGGCATCTGGCTCCGAAAGTCGACTTGGGTTGCGCCGATCGAAGAGGCGGATGGCACCCCGGCTGACGGTCACCACCGCCCACGTGGGGACGAGCAATGCGTAGTGCACTACGGTCAGCGGTATCGCAAAGACCCGGAGCCAGTAGTTGGGCCCCGAGTGGACAAGGGATTTCGGAAGGTATTCAGCGAGGATGAGGACCACCATCGTGGTCGCTGCTGTTTGGGTTGTGAGTGCGAGAACTTGAGAATCGGCTTTCATCCAGTCTGGAGTCCCGAACAGGGCCATACCTAGCAATTCGCCGGATTCGATTCCGCAAAAAACCAGGGCCAGGTTGTTGCCCACGAGCATGGATCCGATGAAAAGCTGCGGCCGAGCGATAAGTCGAGCGATGAGCCGTCCACGGAACCCCTGTTTGGCATCCAACTCAATCTGAAGTCGGTTCGCGGATACGTACGCAAGCTCTAAGCCAGAAAAAAAGGCAGACGCTACTAACGAAGCAGCGATAATCAGCAGCGAGGTGGTAAGATCTTCAGGGTCCATGCACCGACACCGTCAGGATTGCTTGCGCTCCATGCGTTTTCGGAAGGTCCGGCGGAATCCGTACCAAAGCCCTGCAAGCACAGGAATGAGGACCATTTCGCCCTGGGATTCCCAACCTTCAGTTGCAATGGCATACGCCGCCAGTCCAGCAGATACTGCAATAGCGACAAGCCAGAACTTCTCGGCGGCCTTGCTCACGCGGATGAACCGATCCTGCTCCATGGGGTCGAAGGTAACGTACGGATTAGAATTCCGCGACGACATCGAGTTCGCCGGTCGGTTTCAGGATGCGGTACCTCTCGAACCGGCTATCGGATTCCAGCCCGGTACCGCGAATAACGCCCTCAGCGGTGTGGATTACTACCGGGCGATCTGTGCGGATGAGATCAGATTCAGCGGACCACGTGATGTATTCCGTTTCCAGCCGGTCTCCCGCAGCATTTACGACTACAACATCGTATTCTGCCTCCACTTCAAACGTGGCCTCAGTGAGCTTTCCTTGCCGTGCCGTCATCTTCGCGCCGTGGTGCTTTTCATCACCATCAACGAACAGCGTAATCCCTCCTGAGGCATCAACTGTAGCTGAGGCCCCCTCAGTCCGGGTGATGTATCGAGCGAGAAGTACGTGCACGATTTCGCCGCGTTCAGAGTAGCTGAATCGGACATCCTCCATATACGTCACAGGCGGTGTACTAGGCAAAGCCAGCTCCGTGCTGTCCTCCGCAGCTTCGGCAACACCAGGTGTGGGAGGCGATGTGCACCCTGATGCACACACTAGGATTGCCCATCCTGCTGCGCGCGAAGAGTTCATTAACGCACGCGAACCGTGGTCGTTTCGCCGCTGCAGGGGCACCCACCGATGCTCGGCATCGTGAATGAACTGCCTGCAGAGATGCCGATGGTGAAAATCTCATCCATCGATGGGTATTGCCGTGCACAGGTGGCAATTTTTGCGGTGATTTTTTCTGCCAAATCACCATCGGAAGTAAGGTTGCGTGCCTTGTTGTAGTAGTCCGCCGCTACCCAAAAAGCAGCCCGCGTGCCGATGATTCCGTCGTTGCAATTTGATGCGCTTCCTGAAATGGCATCCCCGATGAGCATGTAGGCGTCCGCACTTTTCGGATTGATTTCAAGAACCTTTGCAGCATAGGCTCGTGCAGTGGATGCGCGCTTAAGCACAGACGCAACAAGGCCGGCTTTCATGAGGTAGGCTTCACGCTCAGGACAGCTAGTGCACAGCTCGGCTGCTTCCTCGAAGTAGGTGAAGGCCTTTGTGAGATCTTCTTTTTTCGCGTATGCCATTCCCAAACTGTAGGCAGAGGCTGCCGCCGGTTCTTTCGCGTGGACTGCCTCGGCGATGGGCAGGTAAAGCGAATTCCCGGTGCATTCTTTTTTCGTCAACAGCCCCAGCACCTTCTTTTTCAGCTCGAAGTCATCTGGAGAAGCGGCGAGTTTGCGCTCCAAGACGGGCACCATTTCATCGCAGCTTGCGAGCGTGATGAAGACTTCGTCTATGTTCGCCATCGCCTTCGTGTAGATGTCCATGGCTTTTTCATCCGCTTCGCTGGTTGCTCGTGCAAGACCTGCATTCGCAAATTCCATGATCCACAGGTAGTCTGTGAGCATCTCCTCCATTTTTGCACGGCGTTCATCGCCTTGGAGGCTCTTCAAAAGTTTGAACGATGTCTGGTAGAAGTTGTTCAGTGTGCTCGCTGAACTTTCCGATTCGAGGCAAACAATTGTTTCGCGCAGCATGGCATTCGCACCTGCCATGTCATCTGAACGGAACTTCATGTAGTCCGACACCTTCCGTTCCAGAACGCTGCACCCGTTTTTCGGTTTAGATTTCGTCGACGGGTACAGGGCGATACGCTTGTCATAAAGCGCTAAGATGCTGTCCTGGAGCGCGGCTACGAGGGCGGCATCTTTTGCGGTCTCAGCAGCAGCGAGTTCTGTCTTGAAAAACTTGACTCCATCCACATAGATGGATTCCTCGACCTTCTCCGGGCACACCGCACAGGCCTTTTTCCAGTTCACAAAGGCATCGGCGTGGTTGTTTTGGTCCCGGAAACTCCGGTATACGCTGAGAGCCTCTTTGCAGGCGGTTTGTTGGGCCTCTGTTGAGCCATATTTCGTGTCTTGGGCGAGACCGGGGAGTCCCAGGCCAGTGAGCAGGATGAGGAGGAGGTGGATCGGCTTCATGGTATATGGTCTTCAAAAGCGGGAACAAATATCAATCGTACAACTGGGGAGTCAGCCAGAGGTTCTTGAAAAAGGGCTGCAATTGGACCCCAACACTGATGGAGGCAAATTGTTCGTTCAAGGCTCCTGAAGCTCCTGTGCTTCTGTCGCCAAACTCCATGCCAAAGCTTATTCGGCTCGTGGATCGGCTTTGCGCGAGCGGCAATGTGCCGCCAAAGTTGACGCGACGGGTGACGAGCGGCGCCCCATCGATGGTGAATGGACCTTTTTCCTCTGCCATCCCGATGCGCCAGGTGGCCATGGACCACAGCGTGGATCGGTTTGATCCCCGCCCAGGCATCCACTCCAGACCACATCGAAAGCTCTCCTGCACACCCCAATCCACCCCAGGCGCCAGTACGCCGTCCGAAAGGCTCGAGGATGCGCTCCAGTCCTGGGTGCGGAAATCAACCACTGCGCGCAACGTGCCACCAGCCCCTGTGGCACGGGTCACACCGAATCCTATAGAAAGGACGGAGGGCAGGCGCCACCCGATGTCAGGTGACGAGACGAGGAGGGCGGTATCGACGGCGAGGGGAACGCCGCCGAAGGTTTGGGTGATGGTGATGAGCCGTTCGATGTCGGACTGGACGGGAGCGGAAGGAGCGAAGGTGGCACCGAGTTGCAGGGATGTACTGCCGAGCAGGTCTCCGGAGTCGGAATAGCGGGCTGAAACGAGCCGATCGAAGAGGAGGCCAGCTTCGAGACCTGGGGAGCGGTGCTTCGCGCGGGAGGTGTTGATTTGGTCCAAAAAGCCCACATCCGCAATGTCCAGCACCGCCCGGCGCGACTGTTCTCCGAAGAGGTAGTTCATCCGAGCGCCCACGAACAAAACGCGCTTCTGGATGCGCACGCTGTCGCCTGCAGCCGTCGGCCACATTCCGTGACTCCGGAAGCTGCGAGACCAGCCGGCCCGCGCCCATGTCAGGCCTCCTTCGCCGGTGTACCGCTCGGTATAGGAGCCCACCCCTTCCATGGACCCTGCGCGCGTGATGGCATAGCCCGTCGACGAGGCAGGGACGAGATCCAACGTCCACGCACGGGCACCGCCGGGCCGCTTGACGACGAGGGACATGGGACCGGGAGAACCGAAGCGGGTGCGCGCGGTTCCGAGACCCTCCTGGCTGAGTTCCATGGAGGTACCCAGTCCGGAGAGCTGCCAGGTGGTGTTCGCGCAGGAGGCACCCGAGGCGGGTTGGCTCGGATTGTAACCGGCCCCGTCCCACCAGGCAGCACTTCCGCCTCCGATTCCCATCAGAAAGGTCGGGGCTACCGGTTCGAACAGACCCAGTCCGTAGCGTGAATAGGGCGAGTATTCCGTCGTTTGTGCGCTAACCAGGATTCCGGCAATACAGGCCGCCCCCGTTAGGAGTAGGTTTCGGGTCATGGCTTGAGGCGGTTGAGCAGCACGTGGTATCCTTTCAGGGTGTGTTCTGGGTCGGCAAAAATGCGCACCGAATCGTTCAAGCCCAACTCGACCGCATCCCCACCGGTGAGGACGGTGTGGAGATCGGGGTAGTGCTGGGACCATTCACGAATGCGCCCGGAGATTTCCAGACGCGCTCCGTGCACCGCTCCGGCGGCCATACTGCCCAGGGTCGAGGTGCCGAGGCTGGAAGCCGCCTGCAGCGCATGTTCTCGAACCACTTCGGGAAGGCGAGCGGTTCCAGTGTGCATCGCGTGCAGCCGCATGAGGATGCCGGGAGCAATCGATCCACCGAGGAACCGGCCATTGACCACGAGGTCGCAGGTGATGCAGGTGCCGGCATCCACGATGGCCCAGCTCCCCGCAGCGGGCACGGCAAGGGCGTTTGCTACGCGGTCCCACCCGAGCGATTCGACCGGGAAATAGTCGCTCGGAAGGATGTCTTCGGACGGTGAACCTAGCTGCACGCACCGGTCGCCCCAACGAGCGCAAAGCTGCATCCAACGGTCAGGCAGTACCCCGCTCGAGGCCGTTAATACGGCTTCCGGCTCGAGTTCGACGGCGAGAGCGTAGGCCGCGTCGTCGTGCATCACGTGCAACGCTCCATCCTGCGCGAGGGAGGCGAACTTGATCCGGGAGTTTCCGACATCGAGTACCCAGCGCCCACCCTTCATGGCCAGGCGAGGGTTTCAATCCAGCGCTCTAGATCCGCATGCACCCGTGCTTGGGAGGGAGCGATGCTGTCGGGGTTCGGGCGGTGGTTGAAGTAGACCGTGGCATGTAGGAAGTTCGCGACGCTGTCGGTGGCGTAGATGTGGATGGGCGTCGCCACCGGACCTTCTAAATCGAACATTACCCCGTAGACCTTGCGCTCCGGAAAGGCAAACCGCCGACGTGCGATGCCGCTTGCCTTGATTTCGTGTGTTGCCACTTCCTCGTGCACAGCGGCGATGTGGGCATCGAGATCGCTCCGCAGGGGGAAGTGGGCGATGAACGTTTGGGCATCGAGCGGGAGGAAGTCGAGCGTGAAATAGGTGATCTGGTCGCGGGTTTCACCTGGGCTGACGCGTGCATAAACGGGTCGTTCAAAGGTGCATCCAGACGGCGAGACGTCCGAAACATACCCTGGCGCAGGGAGCTCGATGCGAAAATATCCCCTCGGAAGCGGGACGGGCGTATCGCTGCACCCAGAAAAGCACAGCCCACTGAGGGCCGCACATGCATAGAGCGACAGCCGGTTATTCCGCAGCATCAGATCCTGTAGCTTCTGGCAGGGTGACTTTGATGCGCAACAGCTTCCGCGGTGTAGCAGCATCGATGCGTAACTCCGTGCCAGCGAATGCAATGGACTCTCCTTTTCGCAGGAGACGGCCGGCTTGCTCGGTGATGAATCCGCCCACGGTATCGCTTTCGCCTTTCGCGGCTTCCCATTCATCTTCAGGCAGATCGAGCAGCCGGTACAAATCCACAAGGGACATGCCTGCTTCGACTAACACCGTCCGGTCGTCGAGGCGGGAATAACTCACGGCATCGGAATCGAATTCGTCTTCGATTTCGCCGACGATTTCCTCGATGATGTCCTCTAAAGTAATCAGGCCGCTTGTGCCGCCGTATTCGTCGACCACGATGGCCAAATGCGTGTGACGCGCTTGGAAATCACGGAGCAGATCGTCGATTTTCTTGTTCTCCGGGATGAAATAGGCCTTGCGAACGAGCGGGGTCCAGTCGAACTCAGACTCCTCGAGGTGGGGGACTAAATCCTTGACATGCAGCACGCCGACGATGCTGTCGGTGGTGCCTTCGTATACCGGAAGCCGGGAGTAGCCGCTTTCCAGGATGTGGTTCCGGAGGGCTTCCCAACTCAAATCCCGGGTGACGGCGTCCATGGAAGTGCGCGGCGTCATGACCTGTTTTGCATCCTTCGACCCGAGGGATACGATGCCTTGAAGCAGTTTTTGTTCTTCGGCTGTTCGGTCGCTGTCGGCGGTCAGCTCGAGCGCTTGTTCGAGAACTTCCATCGAGACTCCACCTACCGGAGCAGACATCCGGCGGTCCATCCAGCCGCCCAAACCCACGAGCGGACGCCAAATGGGCGAAAGCACGCGCTGCGCCTGGCCCAGTACAGGTGCCATGGTCCGCGCAACCGCGGGACCGCGGCCGGTGGCGTACACCTTCGGCAGTACCTCTCCGAACAGGACGATGAGAAACGTCACTCCGAACACATGAATCGTCCACTGAAGCCAAACAGACAGGGTGTCTGCGGGGAACAATTCTTGAGCGAGCACAGTGGAAATCAGGATGATGATGATGTTCACCACGTTGTTGAGCAACAAGATGGTGGCCAACAAATGCCGGGGGGCACGCTCGGCATCCGGCGATTTGAGCAGCGCGAGCACACGCGCTGCAGAACGTCCGCCTGACCCGGTGCTTTCCTGCTCGAGCGCTTTGAGGTCCGAGGGGGAAAGCGAAAAGAAAGCGACCTCAGAAGCGGAAATCAATGCGCTCAGCACCAGCAAGCCCGCTATTGCACCGGCAGGAATTCCCCAGGAGGCAACGCCTGCGGAGAGCAGCACGTCTCCCGCAATCATGGGTTTGTTTCCGGGGGAGGAATGGCCCCTCCGCTTCGCTTGTCGAGCATCTGCACCGTGTCGCCGATGACCTCGGTGATGTGGCGTTCTTGGCCTTGGGCATCGACCCAGTTCCTGGAACGCAGTTTGCCTTCCAGGTAAATCGTGGATCCCTTGTGCAGATGCCGCTCCGCGTGCTCCGCGAGTTTGCGCCACAGCACGATGTGGTGCCATTCGGTCACCGTTTTACGTTCACCGGTCGCCTTGTCGGTATAGGTTTCGGAGGTGGCTAGTGGAAAGGAACATACAGCCACGTCGCCGGGGGTGAAGCGCAGTTCCGGGTCGCGCCCGAGGTTGCCGACGAGGATTACTTTGTTGATTCCAGCCATGGGTGGGGACGTTCGTCGCCAAAGGTAGGGAGGCCCTGCATGCAGTCCGCCGCGGCGCTCCCTGCCGCTTCACGGGCGGCGGCCCAAACTTTGTCCACGAGGCGCGGCACCGCTAATTCCGCTGCGGCCTCCCACTCCAGCCACCGCCAGCTTTCCGGCAGTTCGCCGGGGAAGCCCTCTGACGTCGGCCTGATCCACAGGGGGAAGTGGGCTTCGATGCGGCGGTGGCTGAGGAGGTGCGTCGTCGCGGGGTGGGCGCAGCCAGCCGGCTTCCAGCCGGCAGCGGCCGGCTCCATCTCCCCCAGCTCGGACGGAAACTCCCACAGTCCGCCCCAAACTCCGCCAGCCGGCCGCCGGCGCATCGCCACCCGCTCGCCATCGGTCAGCACGTGAAAGCTCCAGGCCACCTCGACGACCCGGGTCTTCCCGGCCTTCACCGGCCGGGCGAGCGCCGCGGCTGCCCCCGCCCCCGCCCGGGCGTCGGCGTGCGAAGTGGGAAGGGCGGAAGCGCAGCGATCGCCGAGCGGACAGGCGACACAGTCCGGGGTTCGGGGGGTGCACACGGTGGCCCCGAGCTCCATCATGGCCTGGTTGAAATCGCCGGCCCGCCCCGGGTGCATCAACGTTGCTGCGCCTTGGGCAACGAAGGCTGCGCCTTCGGGCCGGTCGACGGGCAGGTCGGAACCGAAGAACCGCGTGACCACCCGTTGCACGTTGCCGTCCACCGCGGCGACCGGCTCGCCGAAGCAAATCGACGCAATCGCCGCGGCGGTGTATGGCCCCACCCCGGGCAGTTCGCGCAACCCGGCGGCGGTGCGCGGGAACTCCCCGTCCCACCGGTCTCGCACCACCTGCGCGGCGCGGTGCAGGTTCCGGGCCCGGGCGTAGTATCCGAGGCCTTGCCACATTTTCAGGATGTCCTCCTCGTGGGCTCCCGCGAGCGCACACACATCCGGCCACCGCGCAATGAAGCGGTGCCAGTAGGCGACGCCTTGGTCCACGCGGGTTTGCTGCAGGATGATTTCGCTGAGCCAAACCGCATACGGATCCCGCCCCGCGCGCCACGGCAAGGGCCGCTGACACCGGTCGAACCACGCCAGCAAAGCCAGGGTGGACGCTTGTAGAGAATTGATTTCCAACTTCGCCAAGTTCCGCGTATTTTTGCCCCCCCGAACGAACGGGTGCAAGCAATTGACACCACACAAACCTACACACATGACGAAAGCAGATATTGTCAGCCGGATTGCCGAGCAGACGGGAATGGAAAAGAACGACGTGCAAACCACTGTTGAGGCGTTCATGCAGACGGTGCGGCAGTCGCTAGAGGCTGGGAACAACGTGTACCTCCGTGGTTTCGGCAGCTTTGTGATCAAGACCCGTGCGGCGAAAACCGGACGGAACATTTTGGCCCAGAAGTCCATCAAAATTCCGGCTCACAACATTCCGTCATTCAAGCCTGCGAAGGAGTTCATGGATACGGTGAAGTCGAACGTGAAGGTCGGCTAAGAGTTCATGACGCGGACAGGGTGGGCGCTGGTGGTAGGTGGTGCAGCCGTGGTGGCTGCGGTACTCCTGCTGCCCCGTAAACCTGGGTCGTCCGTGGATGCGGAGGTCCCGGTCTCCGACTCGTTGCCTGCCGATCCGGTAGAGCGCGCGGTGGCACTGGTGAATGGTGAAAACCCGATGGCTGGAATCCAGGCCCTCCGCGATTTAGCGAATGCCGAGCCACCGAACACGGATGCCGTGGTGTGGTTAGGTATTTTCAGTGTCCAGTCTGGCCAAAAAGACAAGGCCCGTGAGCATTTTGCACGGGTGTTGACCCTTGAACCCGGCCACACGGAAGCCACCTGGCAGTTGGCTCTGCTCGATATGGAAGAGGGACGGTACGATGCGGCTGTCGTGGGATTTGAGGCCTGTATGGCCGCAGATTCGTCGTACGCAAACGGATTGTTCTTCACTGCCCGTTGCTACGAAGCCATGGGCAACACGCAAGGAGCGCTGAACCGCTTCCGCGAGTACCTGCCGTATGCACCGGACACCGCCGTGGCGGCCAAGGTGCGCGAGATGATTGCAGAATTAGAAGCCGGCGGTGCCGGAAAAACCGAATAATACCTGAGCCATGCCCAGTGGTAAAAAACGCAAGCGCCATAAGATGGCCACCCACAAGCGGAAGAAGCGCCTTCGCAAGAACCGCCACAAGAAGAAGAAATAAGATCTCATCACCCCGGTGCCTGTTCGCGCCTGCGCCCGATATTCGGCTTCCGGGACGGATCTTATTTCTTGGTTCTGACACCCGCAATGTGATGTACAGGGCCGGATGGACCCCCGGCTTCCCCTCTTCCGGAAGGGCCCGACCTTGTACCTTGCCCTGGCCTCCAAGGCCTGAACTTGCATGGGATAGACCTGCCCGGCCGTGCAGACGGTCGGGCGCAGTGTTATCCGTACCCGGGTCCGCCAGCGTGGCGGCGCTCCTGTCCTGCGGACAGGCATCCTGCCATCAACACCCTGATGGAGAAGGAACTCATCATCCATTCCACGCCCAGCAGCGTGGAGATCGCCATCCCGAACGACGTGGCCGCGGGAGTGCTCGGCCCAGACCCGTGCGCGCCGCTGCGGCTCGTGGACCGGCTGAGCGGGCTGCCGCTCACGAGCTGCCGCCCGGCCGAGGAGCTGGCGCGCGGCATGCGGTTCTGGATGGGCCCCGCCGACCGCCTCTACTGGGCCGCGTTCGAGGCGTGCGAGCCGGGATGAGGGCCCGCAACGGGGCGCACGATCAGCGCTCCGCGCAGTAGTTGCCGCCGAGACCCGGGAACGGAAGTCCGCCGGTGTCCGCGACGCAGGTCTCGCCGCGCCGGCACGTGGTGTCGTCGCCGCCCGTGCAGCCGGCGAGGGCCAGCGCGGTCAGGACGACGATGGCCAGAGCGGGGAGGG
>JBMTYE010000009.1:0-15631 GCA_049454255.1 Flavobacteriales bacterium | reverse complement strand
AGGTAAATCCGGTACGTCGTCTGGCCCGTTAAGTCCGTTGTGCCGAACGGACTCACGTAAGGCGCCGTATGCACCATGAAGGGTTCTATGCCCAACCAATACCCCGGGGGAACTTCGTTTTCTGCTCTAGAATTCAGTGAGAAGCAACAAAGTGCGACCGTCAGGAGTGATGCAAAGCGCATGGCACAAGCGAGGGTTGGTTGTTAGGCAAGCCCAAATCTCGCAGACCGTTCTCATCGACTGAGAACCACGAAAAGCTGTTGCCAGCACTCCGCCCAGAACCACGCAATTTGGTTCGTGAAATATCGGGAGAAAATCCCAGCAAAACAAGCCAAAAAGCCGCTTTAATACGATGCTTTACTCGATTTCGTCGAGGAATTATAAAACCACGTTTACAATTCTTCCCGGGATAACAATTACTTTCTTCGGCGACGACCCCGCTAACTGTGCCCGAGTGCGCTCGTGGGCGAGAACCTCTTCTTCGATTTGGCCTGCATCGGCAGATGCAGGAAATGCCAACTGAAACCGCACCTTCCCGTTGAACGAAATCGGATAATTCACCTCGGCCACCTCGAGCCATTGGGCCTCGGCAACCGGCCATTCCGCGTCCAGCACCGACCCAGAACCGCCCGCCTGCGCCCAGCACCACTCCGCCAGATGCGGCGCATACGGGCTCAAAAGCACCGCCAGCGGCCGCAACACCGCCCGGTCCGTGCACCCGGCCTCCGTCAGCTCGTTCACCGCGATCATCAGCGCGCTGACCACCGTGTTGAACGCGTGCCGGTCAAGGTCGTCGGTTACTTTCGCCACCGTCCTGTGCAAGGTTCGGTGGGCAGCGTCCGTCGCTGTACCGTCCGTGGGAGCCGTAAAGAGCCGCGAAAGTCGGCGCAGGAAATTGTGCACTCCGCTGATTCCCTGCGTGTCCCAGGGCTTATGCTGCGTGAGCGGACCGAGGAACATCTCGTAGCAACGGAGGGTGTCGGCGCCGTAGCGTTCGACGAGGTCGTCTGGGGTTTGGACGTTGTACTTCGATTTCGACATCTTTTCGACCTCGTGGCCGCAGGTGTAGGTGCCGTCGTCGCCCAGAATGAATTCAGCGTCAGCGAATTCCGTTCTCCAGGAACGGAAGGCGTGGGTATCCAGGGCGCTGCCCTGGACCAAATCGATGTCGACATGGAGCTGCTGCGTCGCATAAGCCGCCCGCTTTTCCGCGGTCACGAACGTGTTCGTGCCTTGGATGCGGTACACGAAGCACGAACGACCGAGGATCATCCCCTGGTTGATCATGCTCTTGAAGGGCTCCTGGAACCCGATGTGCCCCCGGTCGAACAGGAAGGCCGTCCAAAACCGGGCGTAGAGCAGGTGGCCGGTCGTGTGTTCCGCGCCGCCCACGTAGAGGTCGACTTGGCCCCAGTAGTCGGATTTCGTGCGGTCGCAAAAAACCTCGGTGTTGTGCGGATCCATGTAGCGCAGGAAGTACCAGCTCGAGCCCGCCCATCCGGGCATGGTGTTCAGCTCCATCCGATCGCCGCGGAAGACCGGCCAATCCTCGCGGCGGGCCCGAGCTAACGGGGGCTCGCCGTCCGCCGTCGGCAGGTAGGCATCGACCGGCGGCAAGGTCACTTGGGCGTCGGTGATCAGGCGCGGGACACCGTCCTCGTAGCAAATCGGGAACGGCTCGCCCCAGTAGCGCTGCCGGCTGAAGACGGCGTCGCGGAGCCGGAATTGGACGACGCCCCGCCCGAACCCGCCGGCCTCGACCGCCGCGATGGCTGCCGGGAGGGCGTCCCGCGCGGGCAGGCCGGACCAGGGGCCGGAGGCCTGGAGCACCGCGCCTTTGTCGGTGCAGGCGGCCGTGGAGGTGTCATGGTCCGCGAAGATGGCGGGGATGGGCAGGCCGTGGGCGACGGCGAACCGGTGATCCCGCTCGTCGCCGGAAGGAACCCCCATGATGGCACCGGTGCCGTAGCCGGCCAGGACGTAATCGGCTACCCACACCGGAATGCGGTCCCCGGTCAGGGGGTGGATGACGTGGCCGCCCGTGAAACACCCCGTCATTTCGCGGTCACCGGCGCCCTGCCGTTCGCGCTCCGATTTCCGGGAGGCCTGGGCAACGTAGGCGCGGACGGCTTCGGTTTGGTCCGCCGAGCAGAACCGCTCCACGAGCGGGTGCTCGGGGGCGAGCACCATGAAACTCACGCCATAGAGCGTGTCCGGCCGGGTGGTGAACACCTCCACCGCGAGTTCCGGCTGGTGTTCCACGGCAAAGCGCACTTCCGCGCCTTCGCTACGGCCGATCCAGTTGCGCTGGGCTTCCTTGACGCTTTCCGTCCAGTCCAGACCGTCCAAACCCTGGAGCAGCCGGTCCGCATAGGCCGTGATTCGCATGATCCACTGGCGCATGCGCTTGCGCTCCACCGGGTGCCCGCCGCGCTCGCTGAGGCCATCCTTTACCTCGTCGTTTGCGAGCACCGTGCCCAGCGCTGGACACCAGTTCACCTCGCTGTCCGCGAGGTATGCCAGCCGGTACCCCATCCGGATCTCCTCCCGCTCCACCTCGTTCATGGCCAGCCAGTCGCCCGCCGAGAAGGTCCGGGCACCGGCACTGCAGACCGCAGCGACGCCCTCCGATCCGTGGGCGGCGAAGTGCGCCTCGAGCTCGTGCATGGGCCGAGCCCGATCGGCCGAGCGGTCGTACCAGGAACCGAACAACTCGCCGAAAATCCACTGCGTCCACCGGTAGTAAGCGGGATCGCTCGTGCGGACTTCACGGCTCCAGTCGTAGCAGAAGCCCAGCTTTTCCAGCTGTTCGCGGTAGCGGGCAATGTTTGCCTCGGTGGTCACGGCCGGGTGTTGGCCCGTGGCGATGGCGTACTGCTCCGCGGGGAGGCCGAAGCTGTCGTACCCCATGGGATGCAGGACGTTGAAGCCCTTGTGGCGCTTGTACCGGGCGAAGATGTCGCTCGCGATGTAGCCCAGCGGATGCCCGACGTGCAGGCCTGCCCCCGACGGGTAGGGGAACATATCGAGGACATAGAATTTGGGCCGCGTGGGGTCCTCCACCACGCGGTACGCCTGATTTGCCTCCCACTTCGCCCGCGCCCGCTGCTCGATGGCTCGAAAATCGTACTCCATGGCCCCAAAGGTCGAGAACCCCGCCGACCTTCGCACCATGTACGCGGCCCGCACCCCACCGGTGGTCAAAGCCCTGGCGTCCCAACTCGTTTGGAGCGGCCCCCCGGGGCCTGCGGAATCGCCGACCGTGTACCTCACCTTCGACGACGGCCCCCACCCCACGATCACGCGGGAGGCGATGGCCGTGCTCGGAGAAGTGCCCGCGCTTTTCTTTTGTGTCGGGGCGAATGTCGAGCGGCATTCAGATGTGGTTGAAGAACTGCACGCTGCAGGCCACGCGGTCGGCAACCACGCCCACCGCCACGAATCCGGCTGGGAAACCCGCGGCATGGCGTACCTGCGGAGCTACCTCGCGTGCGAGCGTGCACTCCGGAGCGCCGGCCGGCCCGGCAGCGTCGCCTTCCGTCCCCCGTACGGCCGCATCACCCGGAGCCAAGCCGCAGCCATCGGGCGCCGGAGCGAAATCGTCATGTGGGATGTGCTCAGCGGCGACTTCGACCTCCGCGAAACGGCTGATTCCTGTCTCGCCCGGCTCCAGCGGGCCACCCGTCCTGGCTCCGTGGTGGTGTTCCACGACAGCGAGAAGGCGGCTTCCCGGATGCTGGGTGCCCTACCGCGGTATTTGGCCTGGCTCGCTGAGCAAGGCTACACGGTGAAACTACTGCCTATCAGGCCTTTGCAGCCGCACTAAGCAGCTTGAGTTTCTCGCGGATTTCGTCGATTTCCCGCTTGTCCTCGCGGATCGATTTCTCGTATTGCTCGCGGATGGCCTCGGCACCCTTTCCGGTGAACCGCATGAGGTTCTCCTCGGTGGCCGTGACCCGTGCGCGCAACCGGTCGATCTTTTCGCGCAGCAGCGACTGCTCCCGCGCAACGCCGCGCGTGTCGCCGTCGGCCAAACGCTCAACCCGGCCCCGGTAGCTGTCGATATTCCGCTCGGAGCGTTGGGCGCTCAACGCGGCATACTTCGCGTCCATGGTCGTCCGGAACCGCTCCATCAACCCGTCCAGTGCCTTCCGTGGCACGAAGCCGATGGCATTCCACCGGGTACCGAACTCCTTCAACGCATCGAGATCGGCCTTGCGGTCACCGGTCAACTCGTACGCCTGGATGGCCTCGAGCAACGCTTCTTTCTCGTTCAGATTTGCCTGTTCAGACGCATCGCGGTCTGCAAACTGGGCCTTCTTTGCCTTGAAGAACTGGTCCTGGGCTTTCCGGAATGCGCGCCACAACCGCTGTTCATCGGCCGGACTCGCCGGGCCGACTTCCTTCCATTCCTTCTGCAGCGCAATCATGGCATCGGTCGCCGTCCGCCACTCCGTGCTCGAGCTCAGCGCCTCGGCCTTTTCGATGAGGGCGGCTTTCTTGTCCCGGTTTTCCTTGCCCGCGGCCTTGATGGCGTCGTAGTGGAGTTGCTTCTTCGCGAAGAACACGTCGGTCAACTCCCGGAACGTGGTCCAGAGCTGCTCGTTCACCTCTTTTCCTGCGAAACCGGCCTCCTTCCAGCGGGTCTGCAGCGCCACGATGCCGGCTGTAGCCTGCTGCCAACCTTCGTGGGTCGGGGGCACATCGGCCGCGACAGCTGCACGCACTTCCTCGATGAGCGCTTCCTTCCGCTCGGCGTTGCCTTTGAACGTGGCGCGGATTTCGTCGTAGTGGGTCTTGACCTCCTCGAATACCGGCCGCACCAGCCCGAAGAAGGCATCGGCGATTTCCTGGTAGGATTCGCGGGGGGAAGGGCCGATGTCGAACCACTGCTTTTGGAGCGAGCGGGCCGCCTTTTCCCGGTCCACGAGGGCTTCGATGGCACCGAGGCCCTTCGCGAGCTCAATCAACTCCTCCTTCCGCTTCAAGTTCACGCGCAAGTCGTGCTCTTTCAGCTCCTTATAAATCGTGATGTTGTAGAAGAACTCGTCGCGCAACCGGTTGTACGTGTCCTGCACCTCCTTGTGGCGGTCGCCCGGCACATCGCCCACCTTCGACCACTGTTCGCGCACCTCGTTGAACACCGCAAACGCGGCGCCGATGTTCTCCTCTTCCTGGATCGTGTGCCGCAACCGCTCGAGCATGGCGAGCTTCTGCTCGAGGTTCACCCGCTGCTCCTCAGCAACATGGCTCCTCCACGCCTTTTCCCGCTCCTTGAAGACCCCGATGGCCTCGTCGAACGCGGCTTCCACCGGATCTGGCTGATACTCGAAGCCTTCGTCCGACGCATGTTCGGATTCGGCAAACGCTTCACGTTGCCGGCGAATTTCTTCCTGCGTCAAGACACGGAACTCATCGATGGCATTGCGCACATCCTTGCGGATGGCTTCCAGGTCCTCTTGTTTGAGGAGGGTCTGGACACGGGACAAAATCTCTGACCGCATCGGTCCGGGGTGTTTGGGAGTGGGGAACGCGAATATCGAACTTTCGAGAGGAAATGAGTGAAAGATGACGCCTTCAGACCTCGAGAATCTTCGGTCCTGGTGCGCACTTCGGGAGCGCTGTACGGACGATGTCCTGCAAAGGTTGCGGCGCCAGCAGGTGAGCGAAACCGAGGCCGAGCAGGCGGTCGAACGCTTGCGGAACGAGGGCTTTCTCGACGACCGGCGCTACGTGGAGGCCTATGTGGAAGGCCATGCAGTGGGCCGCCGCTGGGGCCCGGCCCGCATCCGGGCCGGCCTGCGGGCCAAACGCATCCCGGACGCCCTCATCGCCCCTGCCCTCGCGCGCCTCGACCCCGCCGAGGCCCGCGAATCGCTGCATGCCCTGGCGCGTCGGCGGTCCGACGAACTCCCCGCCGGCCGGGAACGGGTCATCCGCTGGCTCCTCCGCCGCGGATTTCCGCTCGACGACGTGCTCGCCGCCGTAGATGCCGCGGCCCATCGGTGATTACCTTTGCACCCCATGGTGACGATTGACCGGCTGAACGCCCTCCGCGACCGGGTGCACGACCTCCGAGGCTACCTGAACATCGAGGCGAAGCTCCTCGAGATTGCAGAAGAGGAAAAGCAAACCCAGGATCCCGACTTCTGGAACGACCCGAAAAAGGCCGAGCTCGTGCTCAAGACCTTGCGGTCGAAAAAGTCGTGGACCGAAAGCTACAAGGCGTGCGCAGCGGCGGTGGACGACGCCCAGGTGATGTTCGAGTTTTGGAAGGCCGGCGAGGCCGCTTCCGAAGACGCAGACGAAGCCTACTCGCGGGCCGAAACCTCCGTCGAGGAGCTGGAATTCAAGAACATGCTGAGCGCGGAGGAAGACAACCTCAACGCCATCATGCAGATCACCTCGGGCGCTGGCGGGACGGAAAGCTGCGACTGGGCGGCGATGCTCATGCGGATGTACCGGATGTACGGCGACCGGGCAGGGTTTAAAATCCGCGAGCTCGACTTCCAAGATGGAGACGTGGCGGGCATCAAGCAGGTCACACTGGAATTCGAGGGGCCTTTCGCATTCGGCATGCTCAAAGGCGAAAACGGCGTGCACCGGCTGGTGCGCATCAGTCCGTTCGACAGCCAAGCCCGGCGGCATACCTCCTTCGTTTCGGTGTACGTCTATCCGCTGGTCGATGATTCAATTGATATTGAAATCAATCCCTCGGACATCACCTGGGATACCTTCCGCTCCGGCGGTGCCGGAGGCCAAAACGTCAACAAGGTGGAGACCGGCGTGCGCCTGCGCCACGCCCCCACCGGCATCATCATCGACAACACCGAAACGCGCTCGCAGCTCCAGAACAAGGAGAAGGCCATGCAATTGCTGAAAAGCCAGCTCTACGAAATGGAACTGGCCAAACGCAACGAAGCCCGTGCCGAAATCGAAGCCGGCAAGAAGAAAATCGAGTGGGGTTCCCAGATCCGCTCGTACGTCATGCAACCGTACAAGATGGTGAAGGACCTGCGCACCGGCCACGAAACCTCGAACGTCGATGCCGTGATGAACGGCGAAATCGATGGATTCCTGAAGGCCTACCTCATGCAAGCCGGATCGGGTGCAGCCGCACCGGTCATCGATGACGATTTCTGATGAACCCTACGACCATGGAAGTTTCATACCGAATTGAAAAAGACACACTCGGCGAAGTCCGGGTGCCTGCACACGTGCTTTGGGGCGCCCAAACCGAGCGGTCCCGGTCGAACTTCAAAATCGGTCCCGAGGCATCCATGCCGCGGGAAATCATCCAGGCCTTCGCCGTCCTCAAAAAGGCCGCCGCATTGACGAATACCGAGCTCGGTGTACTGGACGCGGAAAAGTGCGCCCTAATCGTCGCGGTGTGCGATGAAATCCTTGCGGGGAAGCACGACCGGGAGTTCCCGCTCGTGGTTTGGCAAACCGGCTCCGGGACGCAGTCGAACATGAACGTCAACGAGGTCATTGCCCACCGCGCCCACGTGCTCAGCGGTGGCACGCCCGGTGAAGGAAAGGGGCCGGTGCACGCAAACGACGACGTCAACAAGTCGCAGTCCTCGAACGATACCTTTCCGACGGCCATGCACATCGCGGCCTACACGTCGGCAGTGGAAATCACCCTGCCGGGGGTCCAACGCCTGCGCGACGCGCTTGCCGCCAAATCCGCCGCATTCGCCTCCATTGTGAAAATCGGTCGCACCCACCTCATGGATGCGACCCCTCTGACCCTCGGCCAGGAATTCAGCGGCTACGTCGCTCAGCTCGACTACGGGATGCGCGCCGTACGCAACGCCCTTTCCCACGTGGCAGAACTCGCCCTCGGAGGCACCGCGGTGGGCACGGGCATCAACGCTCCAGCAGGCTATGCCGTGGGCGTCGCGCGGCACATCGCGGCCTTGACAGGCCATCCCTTCGTTACGGCTCCGAACAAATTCGAAGCCCTCGCATCGCACGATGCCCTCGTCGAGCTCCACGGAGCATTCCGCCAGCTCGCCGTAGCGCTGAATAAAATCGCGAACGACATCCGCATGCTGGCCTCCGGGCCGCGCTCGGGCATCGGCGAGCTCATCCTTCCGGCAAACGAGCCCGGTTCGAGCATCATGCCGGGCAAGGTGAACCCGACGCAACCGGAAGCGGTCACGATGGTCTGCGCGCAAGTCATCGGAAACGACGTGGCGGTCGCGTTCGGCGGGGCCCAAGGCCACTACGAGCTCAATGTGTTCAAGCCCATGATCGCCCGGAATGTCCTGGAATCCGCGCGGCTGCTCGGCGATGCCTGCGTTTCGTTCGCGGAGCACGGCGTCGAGGGCATCGAGGCGAACGAGTCCCGCATCGCGGAACTCGTCCAAAACAGCCTCATGCTGGTCACGGCGCTGAACCCCCACATCGGCTACTACAAGGCAGCCGAAATCGCGAACAAAGCCCACCGCGAGCACACCACGCTGCGCGACGCTGCGCTCGCCACGGGCTACCTCACCCCCGAGGAGTACGACCGCTGGGTCGTGCCTGCGGATATGGTGGGCTGATCAATCGACGACCACCAGCCGCGAGCGCGACACCCGTCCGGCCTGCTCAAGCGTCAGCACGTACGCTCCTGGCTTCAAGCCCTCGGTGTCCAAGACCGCTGTCGCGTGGGCGCTCGATATAGAGCGCACCACCGCGCCGGTAGCATCCGTCAACCGGCCGGTCACCGCGCCTTCCCGAGCAGCCGGCCACGCCCACCGCACGTCCATTCCGGCAGTTACCGGGTTCGGGAAAAGGGCCGCCGCAGACGGCTCAGGCCGTATGTTCTCCATTCCTACCGCCGGCGAACCGGGATAGACGTTTAGCTGGAAACCTGCAAAGAATCCGAGCATGCCCTCGTCATCGAGCAGCAAGGTGTCGCAGAACGTGGCCGTGCAGACCGAACCTGCAGGATCTGCGAATGTAGCCGTCAAGCACAGCAGGTATGGTCCCGAGCCTGCATAGGTGTGCGACGGGTACAGTTCTGTGCTGGTGGATTCATCTCCGAAGTCCCACAACGCAGTGTAGCTCGCCCCTTCGCCCACAGTCCCCATCCAAACCGAAACCGAGGAGGGAATGGGATTGCCTGTGGCATCCGTGGTTTGGGCCACCTCAAATGACACCTCACATCCGCCGCCTTCACCACCGCCGCCGCCGCCGCCGCCTTGTTCACCGCAGTAATTCGCCGTCCACGCTGCGGACCAACTGAATCCCAACGCATCCAGCGGAGTGAGAACGAGGGAATCGCTCACGACCGAACCGGTGCAGTCCGCAAACTGTCCGAGAACGAGCGAAGGCATCCCTTGACCGCCGGGCAATGCAACATAAAGTTCGTGGTACCCCGCGGCATCCGTGGTGCCCGTCGCCGTGATGACCGCCCCGCCCCCGTAGGCCGTGTAGTTCACCTGGACCGGTGTGCCGTCCGTGTTTTCAAGTTGGGTCGAAAGCAGCAACGCAGGTTGTGCAAGAAGGGTAGACAGACCCGAAATCAGGGCCATACCGACCAAAAAAAGTGGTTTCATACGACTACAGGTTTACCCGAAGGTAGGCAAAGTCAGCGAAGTACCGCCTGAGGAAACCGATTCCGGTAAGCTCCCGCCGTCGCCGCGAACCAGGCATGCGCCTCCGGTGGGTAGCCCCCTTCCTCCGTCCATGGAAACCGGCGCACGAAGGCACTCAAGTCCATGTCCTCCAGCATCGCCAGCAGGGGGAAGCGCAAATCCAGCGGATCCGAGTCATCAGCAAAGAGCAGATTTTCAAACAAATGCAAAGCATCCTCTCGGTCAGCTGCTCGGCCTACAGCATGTTCCACCTCAGGAATGCCCGACTCCATCAACTCCCCCATATCGGAATCTGCACTGCTGTATTGCCACCACAGCATCCCAGCTTCATAGAGCAATCCGAACATCTCCCTATTGCTTCCCTCGTCGTAAGGAATGGAGTCCGGGAATTGCTCGCCTTGACCCACAAGCAAGGCAAGAAACTCGTCGCTTGCATGCTCGATCAACGTTTCGCGCATACCCGGAAACTCGTCAACAAGCTTGCTCTCGAGCAAGGCCAGGTAGCCTGGGAAAAAGTCCGGATGTACAGCGACCATACCGTGTACCACATAAAACAAGCGGACCTGTTCTTCAGAATCTGGATGGGAGTCAATGCCATCCGGAGCCTGACGGAAGTAGGTTTCAAACCGCCGTCGAAGCGGGGCCGGATGAACCCGCTCCGGGTCATAAACGAATCTGCGCATCAGACAAAGGGCTCTCCACGGTCCACCTTCAGAGAGGTGACAAGCGTCTTTATCCACTGCTCTTCTGATTTGGGACAAATCAGCAGCGCGTCCGGCGTGTCCACAACAATGAAATTCGACAGGCCGTGGAGCGCAATCAACTTCGAACGCACACCCGGCTCGGCCGATGCGGCTACAACGTTATTCCGCGCATCGATTGCTATCAGATCTACGCTGGCTGTTCCATTGCCTTCAGCATCGATAGGTAATTTATCGTGCACGGACCCCCATGTTCCTAAGTCGCTCCAGCCGAAATCCCCGAGAATGACCGCAACATTTCGGGCCTTTTCCATCACGCCATAGTCGATGGAGATGTTCTCACAATCGGGATAAACGGCTGCTGCCGCAGCAGAAAGGGCTTCGGGATCGCGGGTACCGAAGGAGACCGCACGCTCGTGGAAGAGGTCTTGGATCTCTGGCAAATGCCGTTCAAATGCAGTTGAAATATTTGTCAAGCTCCAGACAAAAATCCCTGAATTCCAGTAGAAGTCTCCACTCGCTAAAAACTCCTCAGCTAACTCGAGAGATGGCTTTTCCGTGAAGGTCTTCACCGACCGGATTCGCGCATCATCCGTCCCGGGAAGGTCTTCGAACTGAATGTAGCCGTACCCGGTATCCGGACGCGTAGGACGTATGCCGAGAGTTACCAAGTGGGCCGAGGAGCGGGTGTGGGCGAGCGCCAAATCCAGCATATCGAGGAACCCCGCCTCATCCAGAATCAGATGATCTGCCGGGGCAACCACGAGGGCCACGTCCGCACCACCGCCCGTCCGCGCTGCAACAACGTGGTTTGCAAACGCAATACAGGGCGCCGTGTTCCGCATAAACGGCTCGCAAAGAATGTTCTCCGCAGGAAGTTCGGGAAGGTGCTCAGCGACCAGGTCCCGGTACCGCTCTTGGGTGACGACCAACATGCGTTCGAGGGGAACGCGCCGGCTTAGGCGGTCGCACGTCATTTGGATCAGCGAGCGTCCGGTACCGAGAATGTCCAGGAATTGCTTCGGTCGAGCGGATCGCGACATCGGCCAAAAACGCGTTCCCGCACCTCCCGCCATGATCACCGCCCATGTGCCTTCCGAAGTCATCGCGACACCGAAAAACTCGGGCAATCAGGGCACTTGCGGGACGTGCTGCATCCGGAAACCAGGATTGCTGAACAGCCGACAAGTGCGAACAGCACTGCGGCACGGATCGAGGTGGAGAACTTCATCGCCCCGAATTTACGCCGCCCCGCGTGTACCTTCGTGGCCATGCGGGTTCTTTACCACATCGGTCGTTACACCCAGTTACTGGGGGCCATCTTGCGCCGACCCGCCCGTGGCAAGGTGTTTTGGAGGTTACTCGTCGCAGAACTCGAGGCCATCGGACTGCAATCGCTCGGTATCGTCGCCTTGCTGAGCATCTTCATGGGCGCGGTCATCTGCCTGCAAACCGCCCACCAAATCAGCGGCTGGATTCCCGATTACACGGTCGGCTTCACGGTCCGCCAGACCATGATCCTCGAGTTCAGTCCCACGTTAATTCCGGTCATCTTAGCCGGGAAAGTGGGCTCCGCGATTGCCTCCCAAATCGGGACTATGCGCGTTACAGAACAGATTGATGCACTCGAGATTATGGGCATCAACAGCGCGAACCACCTCCTCCTCCCGAAGGTTCTCGCTGGGGTGCTCATCGTGCCCTGTTTGGTGGTGTTGAGCATGGTGCTCGGGATCGCCTCGGGAACGGTTGTCGCTCTTGCCACCGGGGTAAGCAGCATGGCGGATTTCGAATACGGAATGCGCATCGATTTCAAGGCATTCGACGTGGTTTACGCCCTTTCGAAAACCACGGTTTTTGCGTTCATCCTGACGAGTGTCCCGGGCTACCATGGATTCTACGCTCAGGGGGGCGCGCTCGAAGTAGGGCAGGCCGCAACGCGCGGGGTGGTGTGGAGCGTTGTGGTGGTGATGGTCGCAAATTTGGTCCTCACACAACTCTTGCTCAACTGATTTCCCGCCATGATTGAGGTGCAAGGGCTGACCAAATCCTTCGGAGACCACACCGTCTTGCGCAGCATCGATGCCCGCTTTCACCCCGGTGAAGTGAGCTGCATTATCGGCCGCAGCGGCAGCGGAAAATCCGTGCTCACGAAGTGCATTGTGGGACTTTTCGAGCCGGATACCGGAAGTGTCCACTTCGACGGCCGCAACTTCACCGCCATGGACCGGGATGAGCGCGTCGAGGTCCGCAAAGAAATCGGCATGCTGTTCCAAGGCGGAGCACTGTTCGATTCGCTGACGGTGGAAGAGAACGTCCGGTTTCCCTTGCGGATGTTCAGCGGATGGGACGAAGACCGCTTACGTGCCCGAGCGGCGGAGTGTTTGCAGCGGGTGGAGCTGGACAAGGCCGGCACGCGCTACCCTTCCGAGGTCAGCGGCGGCATGAAGAAACGCGTGGGCATCGCGCGCGCCATCGCACTCAACCCCCGCTACCTCTTCTGTGACGAGCCGAACAGCGGCCTCGATCCCCAAACCGCCATCGTCATCGACACCCTGATCCGCGAGCTCACGCGTGAATACAAAATGACTACGGTGGTGGTCAGCCACGACATGAACAGTGTGATGGAGGCCAGTGACCGGGTTCACTTTGTGCACGAAGGCCGCATCCTGTGGAATGGAACACGGGAAGCGCTACTGGCAGGTGGACCGCGCGAATTGGATGACTTCGTGTTTGCTTCCGTCTTGATGCGTCGGTTGCGCACTGCGCACTAAGTCAGGTTTAGCGCAGTATCTTTTGCGCATGGACCGAGGATTTTCAACCCTGCCCTTGCAATTTTCCCGCCGGGAACCGGCTGAAATGGCCGCCACGGCTAAGGAATTCAGGGATGATTTGGCTATGCGCCGCAGTGTCCGGCATTTCTCGACGGACCCGATTCCGCTTGAAGTCGTTCGGGATTGTATCGCCGCCGCGTGCACAGCGCCCTCGGGTGCGAATAAGCAACCCTACACATTCTGTTTGGTTACTGACCCCGAAATCAAACGGGGGATCCGACACGCAGCTGAGCGCGAGGAATACGAGAACTACCATGGACGCATGCCTGCCGAGTGGGTTCGGGAACTTGAGCCACTCGGAACAGACTACAATAAACCCCACCTGGAGGAAGCCCCCGCTTTAGTCGTCGTATTGCGCAAGTCTTGGGAGCCCGAAGCTGATGGCACCCGGGCTCGGAACTACTACGTCGCTGAATCTACAGGAATTGCCGTCGGTTTTCTCATCGCAGCCTTGCACCATGCCGGGCTTGCTTGCCTCACGCATACTCCTGCACCGATGGACTTTGTGGCCCGGATTCTGGGCCGCCCTGACCACGAAAAAGCCTACCTCCTGTTGCCTGTAGGCTACCCTGCGCACGACTGCCAAGTTCCTGATATACAGAGAAAAAGTCTTTCTGAAATGCTCGTGGAATACCCGTAACAGGAATAGGCGAAAACCACTTTCCGGCACAAAAGTTCCTAACGACTTCCGGAAATTGAAATCCGATGCAGTTACTTTGCGCCCCGATAACGAACCCTTAGGGCCATGTCTGAGATTCAAGAAAAAGTCACGGCGATCATCGTCGACAAGCTGGGTGTGGATGCTGCTGAGGTCACCTTGGAGGCCAGCTTCACGAACGATTTGGGCGCTGATTCGCTCGACACCGTCGAACTCATTATGGAGTTCGAGAAGGAATTCAACATCGCCATTCCGGACGACCAAGCCGAGAAGATCAGCACCGTCGGTCAGGCCGTGGAGTACATCTCCGCGAACGTGAAGTAATCTGCTTCGCAGATGGAGTTGAAGCGGGTCGTCGTCACAGGAATAGGGGCTGTCACCCCACTCGGGAACGATGCCCGGTCGTATTGGGAAGGGCTGCTTGCCGGGAAAAGCGGGGCCGCACCGATTACACGGTTCGATGCCTCGCTGTTCAAGACTCAGTTTGCATGTGAAGTCAAGGGCTTTGATGTAGAAAGCTACATTGACCGGAAAGAGGCCCGAAAGATGGACCTCTTCACCCAGTACGCCGTTGTCTCTTCAGACGAGGCCTTGCGAGATGCGGGACTTGTTGGAGAACATCCACCTCTCGATCCGGACCGCGTCGGTGTGATTTGGGGTTCGGGCATCGGAGGTTTCCAAACCTTCATGCACGAAGCGAAGGAGTTCCACAAAGGCGATGGAACGCCCCGGTTCTCACCGTTCTTCATCCCGATGATGATTTCGGACATTGCCGCAGGCCACATCAGCATGCGAAATGGCTTCCGTGGTCCGAATTTCTGTACCGTTAGCGCCTGTGCGAGTGGGACGAACGCGCTTATCGATGCCTTCAACTACATCCGGCTCGGCAAAGCGGACATCATCGTGTCCGGGGGTTCTGAAGCAGCTATCACGGAAGGAGGCATAGGCGGATTCAACGCGCTGAAGGCCCTTTCTACCCGAAACGACAGTCCGGAGACTGCGTCGCGCCCCTTTGATGCCACCCGCGATGGATTCGTTTTGGGAGAAGGTGCTGGGGCGATCATCTTGGAGTCGCTGGACCATGCCCTTGCTCGTGGTGCACACATCTACTGCGAAATGGCAGGGGGCGGAATGAGCGCAGACGCCTACCACCTCACTGCGCCCCACCCAGAAGGTTTGGGCGCGAAGAACGTGATGCGGGCTGCCTTATCGGACGCTAACATGTCTCCTGAAGACATCGATTACGTGAACGTGCACGGCACTTCGACGCCGCTCGGAGATGTGGCCGAAACGTTAGCCATTCAAGGGGTCTTCGGGGACCATGCCTACGCGCTGAACATATCCTCTACCAAATCCATGACGGGTCACCTCCTCGGTGCTGCCGGTGCAGTCGAGGCCATCGCCGCCATCTTCGCTGTGCGCGACGGGGTCATTCCCCCGACCATCAACCACGTGCACACGGACGACCAGCTCGACCCCCGTCTCGACTTCACGTTCAATACACCCCGCCACCGACCTGTGCGCGCTGCTCTCTCGAATACCTTCGGGTTCGGAGGTCACAACGCTTCGGTGATCTTCCGGGCCTACGCCTAAGCATTCGGATGTTTCAAGGGGTGGGGCTGCGGTTGAGGAGATGGGGTTGGAGGGGCGGTGTCCCGAAGGATCTTGATGCCTTAGTTCGTTCGGAGTTCGGGCTCCGCATCCGGAACCGAGATTACTACGATGAGGCGCTCCGCCATGCGTCTATGCTGGACGGAGACACGTCGGGCCGCATGTCAAACGAACGGCTGGAATTCTTGGGCGATACTGTGCTTGATTTGGTTGTTGCGGGCTTCCTCTTTCGGTCGTTCC
>JBMTYE010000008.1:0-15722 GCA_049454255.1 Flavobacteriales bacterium | reverse complement strand
GGATTCCCTTCGGATTTGTTCGAAGATGTATCGCTGAACGTACGTTACAAATTCCGTGGTTTTAGACTTTGATGTGCATTATGTTTCAAACACTCTGCTTCACCTCAACCTCACCCCTCCACCACCTCCACCAGCACCTTCGACGTGTCCGAGGGGTGGAGGAAGGCTATCCGCATACCGTCTGCGCCGGGTTTGGGGCCGCTGATGCGGCGGTAGCCGAGGGCCTCGAGGCGGGCGAGCTCGGCGGAGAGGTCGTCGACGTGGAAAGCGACGTGGTGGAGGCCCTCGCCGCGGGACGCCACATGCCGGGCGATGGGACTGTCGTCGTGCGTCGCGGCGAGGAGTTCGATTTTCGATTCGCCGACGCGGAAAAAACTGGTGAGCACGCCCTCGTCGGCGACTTCCTCGCGCTTGTAGGGCGGCGTGCCGAGCAGGTCTGTGTAGATGCGTTCGGCAGCGTCGAGGTCGCGCACCGCGATGCCGAGGTGATCGATGCGGTTCATGCCGCAAGGTAGTCCCCTTACCTTCGTGGCATGCAGGAAAGGAATGCGGATGTGCAGTGGATGCCGGTCGATTTGACTGGCCTGACCGCCGTAGTCGGCGGAGCTTCGGGGGGCATCGGGCGGGAGGTGGCCCGGCATTTGGCCGGCCTCGGCGCCCGAGTGGTGCTCCTGGCGCGCAACGCCGACCGGCTGGAGGCGGCTCGGGCTGAGCTGGTGGAGCCCGGCCGGCACCGCATCCTCGCCGCAGACTTCGCCGACCCTGCAGCGGTCGAGCGTGCAATCGCCTTCGTCGTTGCGGACGAGCCCGTCCACATCCTCGTCAACAACACCGGCGGACCGGCCGGGGGACCCATCACCGACGCCCGTCCGGACGCCTTTTCCGCCACCTTTTCCCAGCACCTCATCTGCAACCACCTGCTCGCCACCGCCGTGCTTCCGGGCATGCGCGCGGCGGGATTCGGACGCATCGTGAACATCATCTCGACCAGCGTCAAGCAGCCCCTGCATGGACTGGGCGTGAGCAACACCGTCCGCGGTGCGGTGGCGAATTGGGCGAAAACGCTGGCAAACGAGGTGGGTCCGTGGGGCATCACCGTGAACAACGTCCTGCCCGGGGCGACCGACACCGAGCGGCTTTCCGGGCTGATCGCTGCCAAATCCGAGCGCACCGGCGCCACCCCCGCGGAAATCCGCGGCGAAATGGCGGCAGAAGTGCCCCTGCGCCGCATCGGCCGGCCCGAAGAAATCGCCCGCGCAGTCGCGGTTTTGTGCTCGCCGGCAGCGGCCTACATCTCGGGCATCAATTTGCCGGTGGATGGCGGCCGTACCGCATGTCTTTGACGCTAATTTCGCCCGCCGAAACGTCAATCATACGTTCATGTCACACCCCCACCAGGCGCACATCGACGCCTTTATGGACCGCGTCCGCGCGTCCAACCCAAACGAACCGGAGTTCCTCCAAGCGGTTCAGGAAGTGGCCGAAACCGTCATTCCCTTTATCGAGGCGAATCCGAAGTACAAGCAGCACCGCATCCTCGAGCGCATCGTGGAACCCGAACGCACCATCATTTTCCGCGTTCCGTGGACGAATGACGCCGGCGAGGTCCAGGTAAACCGCGGATTCCGCGTGGAATACAACAGCGCCATCGGCCCGTACAAGGGCGGTTTGCGTTTCCACCCGTCGGTGAATTTGGGTATCCTGAAGTTCCTCGGCTTCGAGCAGGTCTTCAAAAACTCGCTGACCACCCTGCCCATGGGCGGTGGCAAGGGCGGTTCTGATTTCGACCCGAAGGGCAAATCGGATGCGGAAGTCATGCGCTTTTGCCAAAGCTTCATGACGGAACTCGCACGCCACATCGGCCCAGATACCGACGTTCCCGCCGGGGACATCGGGGTAGGTGGACGCGAAATCGGATTCCTGTTCGGCCAGTACAAGCGCCTGCGGAACGAGTTCACGGGCGTGCTGACCGGCAAGGGCATCAAGTGGGGCGGTTCGCTCATCCGCCCAGAAGCCACCGGCTACGGGTGCGTCTACTTCGCCCAGGAGATGCTGGCCACGAAGGGCCTCACCCTGTCCGGCCGCACGGCGGTCGTGTCCGGGTCGGGCAACGTCGCCCAGTATGCGGCCGAGAAGTGCATCCAGCGCGGCGCCCGCGTGCTGACACTCAGCGATTCCAGCGGCTACATCCACGACCCGGAAGGCATCGATGCCGCGAAACTCGCGTGGGTCATGGACCTGAAGAATGTGCGCCGCGGCCGCATCCAGGAGTATGTCACCCAGTACCCGGGGGCGACCTTCCATGCCGGGGAGACGCCGTGGGGCGTGAAGTGCGACCTCGCCTTCCCGTGCGCGACCCAGAACGAACTGCACGGATCGGACGCTGCGAAGCTCATCGCGAACGGCTGCCTGTGCGTGGCGGAAGGCGCAAACATGCCGTCCACCCCGGAGGCCATCTCGGCGCTCCAGAAGGGCGGCGTCCTGTTCGCACCGGGCAAAGCCTCGAATGCGGGCGGTGTCGCTACGTCAGGTCTCGAGATGTCCCAAAACAGCCTGCGGCTGAGCTGGACCCGGGAAGAAGTCGACGGCCGCCTCCACGGCATCATGAAGAGCATCCACGCCCAGTGCGTCCAGTTCGGGACGAACCCCGACGGCTCCATCGACTACGTCCGCGGCGCGAACATCGCGGGCTTCGTCAAGGTCGCCGACGCCATGATCGACCAAGGCGTCGTCTAAGCAAGGCGGTACCGCAGTTGCGCCCTCCGGCAGCCCCAGCGGCAGCCGGGGGGCGTTATCTTTACACCATGATTACCGGATTGAATCACCTCCACGGCACCCTGCGTTGGGTGGTGCTCGTGCTGCTCGCCATCGCCGCCATCCGCGGCATCCTCGGCCTCCGAAGCGCAGCGGCCTTCACGCCAGGCCACCGCAAGCTCGGTCTCTTCACGATGATCGCGCTGCACGTGCAGCTGGTGCTCGGCCTGGCCCTGTACTTCATCGGAGAAAACGGCCTCAAGCTGTTCAATCAGCCGGATGTGATGTCGAATGCCCGCCTGCGCTTCTTCGCGGTCGAGCACATCACGGGGATGCTGGTCGCGATTGTGCTCGGTACGCTCGGCCACAGCCTCGCCAAACGCGCGACGACCGATGCCGCGCGGTTCCGTGCCCACGCGGTTTGGTTTACCCTGGCCCTCGTCCTCATTCTCGCCATGATTCCTTGGCCCTTCCGGGCGGGATTCGAAGCCTACGGGTGGTTCTGATGGCACGCGTCTCCCTCCTGCTCGGGGTGTTCGGTTTGGTTCTCGCGGGCTGCGGAAGTGATGTGCCCGACGCACACGAGGCCGCGGGAAGCAAGGCCACCGTGTCGGCAGCGGATGCGGCGGCAGCCTACACCCGGACGTGCAGCATGTGCCACGGCGACGACGGCCGCCTGATGCTCGCCGGTGCCCCAGATCTGTCGGTTTCCGACATGTCGCGCGAAGACCGCATCGCCCTGATCACCTACGGAAAGGGCACCATGCCCCCCCAAAAGGATGTACTCGATGCGGCGACCATCGCGGCCATCGCCGATCACCTCGAGACCCTCCGGCGCTGAGCCGAACGATGCTAGAGAAGAAGCTGATTCCCACCGAGAAACCGCAGGAAACCTGCGTTCTGATCGGGTTAGTGACGGGCCGGACACGGCGCGAGCAGGCCGAGGAGTACCTGGACGAGTTGGCATTTTTAGCCGAAACAGCCCACGCCATCACCCGAAAAACCTTCATCCAATCGCTCGAACGCCCGGATGTCCGCACCTTCATCGGTTCGGGTAAAGTCCAGGAAATCAAGGACTATGTCGAGGAGCACAACATCGACATGCTCATCTTCGACGACGAGTTGAGCCCCACGCAGCTGCGCAACCTCGAAAAGGAAATCCCCGAGCGTAAAATCCTTGACCGCCCGAACCTTATCCTCGACATCTTCGCCTCGCGCGCCCGCACGGCCCACGCAAAAACCCAGGTCGAACTCGCGCAGTACCAGTACCTCCTGCCCCGACTGACGAACATGTGGACCCACCTGTCGAAGCAGAAAGGCGGCATCGGGATGAAGGGTCCGGGCGAGACGGAAATCGAGACGGACCGCCGGATTGTGCGCGACCGCATCGCCCACCTGCGCCAGGAACTCGCGGCCATCGACAAGCAGATGGTCACCCAACGAGGCAACCGCGGCGCGATGGTCCGGGTAGCCCTGGTCGGCTACACGAACGTCGGCAAATCCACCTTGATGACGCTGCTGTCGAAGAGCGATGTGTTCGCGGAGAACAAGCTGTTCGCCACCCTCGACACCACGGTGCGCAAGGTGGTCATCGGCAACCTGCCGTTTCTGCTCAGCGACACGGTCGGCTTCATCCGCAAGCTGCCCCACCAGCTCATCGAGTCCTTCAAGTCCACGCTCGACGAGACCCGGGAGAGCGACCTGCTGCTGCACGTCGTGGACGTGGCCCATCCCCAGTTCGAAGACCACATCGCCGTCGTCGAGAAAACCCTCGGCGAAATCGGCAGTGCCGACACACCCACGGTGCTCGTGTTCAACAAGATTGACAAGCTTGTCGAAGAACCGTTCGGGGCCACGGCGGAGGAGCAGATGGCCGGCATCCGCGAACGCTATGCGCGGGCAGGCCGTGAGGTCGTGTTCGTGTCCGCCCACGAACGCATCGGACTCGATGCCTTGCGCGATGTCCTCTATTCCCAAGTTCGTACCATCCACGAGGTCCGCTATCCCTACAATTCCTTCCTGTACTGATGTCCATCCGTTCTGAAAAAGTGGCCGAGTTGATTCGGCGCGATTTGGGGAGTTTGTTTCAGCGGCACGGTCGCGACTGGTTTGGCCCGCTCTTCATCACCGTGACCACCGTCCGGATGGCGCCGGACCTCGGGCTGGCGAAGGTGTACCTGAGTTTCATGGGCGTCAGCGACAAGCGGGCTGCCTTGAAAGCGGTGACGGCAGAAACGTGGCGCATCCGCAAGGAGCTCGGCGGCCTCATCGGCAAGCAGGTTCGCATCGTGCCCGAGCTGAATTTCTACCTCGACGATAGCCTCGACCGGGTGGACGAAATCGAACGCGCGCTCAAGGGCTGACCGCTACGGACACGGCACCCCGAACGCGGCCAGCAGCACATTCAGGTCGGCAGTGCCCACCGCTCCATCGCCCGTCAGGTCCTCCGCGCAGCCTGAACTGCACCCGTAGCCGCTGAGGAACAGCAGCACATCCGGCACCGCCACGGTGGTATCTCCATCGAGGTCGGGCGGGCAGCAGCCCAGCCGGGCGGCGACCACGTGGGCCCAAAGGGCAGCGTTGTAGTCGAATCCCGCGAGCGACGGATAGCCGGCTTCGTCGCCGAGGCGCACGATGACCAGGTCCTGGGAGGGGACGGCCCAGATTTTTTGGTCGTTGCGGCCGAGCGCCATGTGGAGGTCGGCGGGAGCTCCGGGAACCAGCGCGCCCGGGAAAGAGAACTGCAAGGTCGGCAGCAGGTGGGTGGGACCCCCGTTGAGCCACCACAGCCAACCGTAGGAGGGGTTGAGCGTGGACGAAGGCGACGTCAGCGATGCCCGCAGGGTCGAGTCCGCAAGCACGTAGGTCCCGTTCCAGTTCCATCCGCGCTCGGCCAGCAGCCCAAACCGCGCGGCATCGCGGGCCTTCGAATACAAGATCCGGTTCCACGGTTCGCTCGGCGGCGTCAGGAAAAGCCCCGCAGCGCCGATGGGCGTGAACATCCTGCTGAAAAGGAATCCGTTCACGGACAGCCCGGTTGCTTCGCTGAGCACTTCGTGCAGCAGGGTGTAGGGGGCGTTGTGGTAGGCCCAGCGCGTGCCCGGAGCCGCGAGGGGAAGGAGGCACTCGGGCGCCCAGCAGTAGTAGTCGGGGACTCCGTCGTCGAAGCCGGAGGTCATGCTGAGCAGGTGGCGGACGGTGACGGCGGACTCGGTCGCGGGAGGCGCTGAGGACCAACCGGGGCCCAGGACGGTGCTGACGGGGGTGTCCGGGGTCAGGCTGCCCTCCTGAGCGGCGCGCGCCACGAGGGCAGCCAGCGCGGATTTGCCGGCGGAGGCCCAGTACCACACGCTGTCGGGGCCGTGGCCGTTGTAGTAGCCCTCGAGGGCGATGCGGCCGTCCTCGAGCACAAGGAGGGCGCGGGTCCCGGTGGCGGCGGCGAAGGCGTGCAGGTCGTCGACCGCGTCCGGGCACCAGCCGAGGGAAGCGGGAGAGACAGTTTCCCAGGGGCCGGAGGCGGCGGGGACGGGGGGGAAGTAGGTTTGGGCCGTCAGGCCACTCGCCTCCAAACCGACAACCAGCACGAAGTACGCGAGAATCCGTTGCACGGCAAGAAGATAGCAAAAGCCAGCCGAGGTTTAACGGTACCTTCGCGGGCATGCTGCCTTTCCGACTGGCCCGCCGCTACGTGTTCAGCCGCAAATCGCGGAACCTGATTCACGTGATTTCCGGCATCTCCATGTTCGTCATCGGGGCGGTCGCGGCGGCGATGGAGGCGGAGTTGAGCGCCTTCAACGGGATCGGCGACGTGGGGGAGGAGCTGTTCGGGACGCTGGACGCCCCGTGGGCCGTGGTGCCGGTCGAAGGGGCGGTGGTGCCGGATTCGCTGGGGCCGTGGATCGAGGAGGCGTTGCCCGGGGCCGTCGTGGCGCCGGTGGTCGAGGAGCAGGCGGTTTTGCGGATGGCGGGGGGCGAGCCGGTTGTGGTGTCTGTGGTGGGGATGGACGAGCGGTTCGGGAAGGTGACCGAGCTCGCCCGAGGAATCGTGAGCGGTCAGTGGCAAGACGAATGGGCCGGCGCGCCCTGTGCCACCCTCGGCTCTGGCGTGCGCAACCAGCTCGGCGTGGCGGTGGACGGCTCCCAGGCCGCCGTGCTCTCCATAAGCGCCCCCATCCGGGGCAAGTCGCTGTCGCGCAGCGGCGAACGGGCGTTCCGCAGCCGCACCGTCGTCGCCTGCGATGTGCTGTCGGTGAACGCCGACATCGACGCGCGCACCGTGCTCGTGCCGCTGGCGACCGCCCGCGAACTTTTCGACCGAACGGGCAGTGTCAGCCGATTCGAGGTGCTCCCTCCGCCGGGGATGGACGTAGAGGCGGCCCGAGCCGCCCTAGGGCTAGGGCCCGACGCCCACCTCCGCACCCGGGAAGAAAAAAACCGGCTCATCCACGCGACGAACCGGGCCGAGAAGTGGGCTACGTTCTTGATCCTCAGCTTCATCCTCGTGGTGGCCGCGTTCAATGTCATGGCGTCGCTCACTATGCTCATTCTCGACAAACGCGAGGATATGGCGGTGCTCCAGGCGTTTGGGCTGACGGGGGCGGCGCTCGAGCGGGCCTTTTCGCTTCAGGGTCTCATCATCCACGCCGTCGGGGGCGGGCTCGGATTGCTCGTGGGCATGGCCCTCGTCCTGGGCCAAGCGCAGTTCGGGTGGCTCGCTCTGGAGGGCTCGGTGGTGCCGCACTACCCGGTGCGGCTGGCCTGGGGAGATGTCGCAGGGGTGTTTGCCGTCGTCATGTGCGTCGGCGGTTTGGGATCTGCTGTGATGGTGCGGGTCCTGGTGCGGCGCCTCACGCTTCCGGCGTAAGCTGGGCGATGGAGGCGAGTTTGGCGCGCAGCGCATCCGGATCCTCCAGCGTCACCAAATCCAGCCGGTGCTCGCGGAAGTGGTCGATGCCCTTGAAGTAATTCGCGTAGTGGCGGCGCATCTCCACCACGCCCAGCCGCGGGCCCTTCCACGCAATCGACCGCTCGAAGTGCTCGCTCGCCGCATCCACGCGCTCGGCCAGGGTGGGCGCCGGCAGCCGCTCGCCGGTGGCAAAGAAGTGCTTGACTTCCCGGAAGAACCACGGCGCTCCGATGGCCGCCCGTCCGATCATGATGCCGTCCACGCCATACCGCTCGCGGTACAGCAGGGCCTTCTCGGGCGAATCGATGTCGCCGTTCCCGAAGATGGGGATGGTCATCCGCGGGTTGCGCTTGATCTCGCCGATGAGGGTCCAGTCCGCCTCGCCCTTGTACATCTGGGCCCGCGTCCGCCCATGCACGGACAGCGCCGCGATGCCGATGTCCTGCAGCCGCTCGGCCACCTCCACCACGTTTTTGCTCGCATCGTCCCAGCCGAGGCGCGTCTTCACGGTGACCGGCAAGTGCGTCGCGCGAACGATCTCGCGGGTCATCTCGACCATCTTCGGGATGTTCTGCAAGATCCCGGCGCCTGCGCCGCGGCATGCCACCTTCTTCACGGGGCAACCGTAGTTGATGTCGATCAGGTCCGGGCCCGCCGCAGTGGCGATTTCCGCGGCTTCCCGCATGGACTCGATGTCGCTTCCGAACAACTGGATGCCGATAGGTCGCTCGTATTCAAAGACATCGAGCTTCGCTTTGCTCTTCGCCGCATCGCGGATTAGGCCTTCGCTGCTGATGAACTCCGTGTACATCATGTCCGCGCCGTAGCGCTTGCAGACCGCACGGAAAGGCGGATCGCTGACGTCCTCCATCGGGGCCAGCAACAAGGGAAAGTCGGTGAGGGGGATGTGGGCGATGTGGACCAAACCGCGAACTTGCGCCGCAAAGGTACGCCATGATCCGCACCGCGTTCGCTGGGATGTCGCCGCCGATGCGGCTGGTCTTCTTCTTCTGCTCCTGCGTCGCCGGCATGGGAGCCACGCTCACCCTCGTCCTCGCCGGGGCTTCGTTCCTGTGGGGCCTGGACACGGAAGCCGTCCAAACCCTGGCACTGCAGGTCCACACGCCCCGGGGCCGTGCGCTCCAATGGACCATCAACGGCCTGAACCAGCTCATCTCGTTCGGCGGAGCAGCCGCGCTCTTCGTGGTGCTATTCGGCCGCATGCCCACACCCGTGTCTGCCCAGCCGGCCCGGCCGCGCCTGGCGGGGTGGATCGCGGCGGGTCTGGTGGTGGGCGCGGCGGCGCCTGTTTTGGCCGACGCTATCTCCCGCCTCGACCGCAAACTCGCCGAGCTCACGCCGTGGGCAGACGCCATCGCCGACCTCGAAGCGCGCGCGGCTCCCATCACCATCGAAATGCTCTCGTTTTCGTCGCCGGCACAGGCCCTCATCGCCCTGCTGGTCGTGGCCATCCTCCCGGCCATCTGCGAGGAACTTGCCTTCCGGGGCGCAGTCCAACAGACCCTCGCACGCTGGACCGGACGCGCCGGCATCTCGGTCGTGCTCGCTGCGCTGCTCTTCAGCGCCATCCACCTGCAATTCCACGGCTTCCTGGCCCGGGCGGCGCTCGGAGCGGTGTTCGGGATGCTCGCCGTCGCCAGCGGGTCGCTTTGGCCCGCCGTGGCTGCGCACTTCATGAACAACGCGAGCGCCGTGGTGCAGGCGTGGCTGGGGGGACCGGAGTGGGTGCAGGGGGCGTTTTCGCCGGAGGCAATGCTCGAGCCCGTGCCGGTGTGGGAGGTCGCGGTGGCCGGGGCGGTGGTCGCGGGAGTGGGTGGGGCGCTGTGGTGGGCCGGCGTGCGGTGGGGACCCCGGGCGGCGGCGTATGTGAGAGCGGCGCGGAACCGGTCGAACGAGCGACCGGACGAGGAGGTCAGTGGCCCTCCCGCAGGAACGCCCGGGCCACGATGAGGTCTTCCGGAGTGGTCACCTTGAGGTTGAAGGGGTCGCCGGGCACGAGGTGGACGGGTGAACCGGCCGCCTCCCAAACGCTCGCATCGTCCGTAAAATCAGGCCGGTAGTCCGCCGCGTAGGCGGTGCGGAGGCGACCGAGGTCGAAGCATTGGGGGGTTTGGACGGCGCGCAGCGCATCCCGCGGGATCGCGCGCGACGCGGCCCCATCCACCTCGCGAATGCTGTCCTTCAACGGAATCACCGGCACAGCGGAACCGTGCACCGCGGCCTCGCGGAAGCACGTAGACACGACGTCGGCGGAAACAAACGGCCGCACCGCATCGTGGATGCCGACCACCCCGCCGGACGCAGGGACCGCCGCAAGCCCGTGCCGCACCGAATGAAACCGCTCCTCCCCTCCCGCCACGACGCGGTCGACCCCGGCCGCCCCGTACCTCCCCTCGAGCTCCGCCCACCCCTCGAACAGCGAGACGTGGAGGACGAGCGTGATGTCCAGCGCCTCCCCGAGGGCCGCCCGAAAACGGCGGAGGGTCCACCACATGAGCGGCGAACCCTCCACTTCGATAAACTGTTTGGCCACCGGCAGGCCCATGCGGGTGCCGGTTCCGCCCGCCACCACGATGAGCGATTGCATCTCGGGTGAACTCACCCGCGAGCGGCTGCGTACCGACGGGACACCTCCTCCCAGTCGATGACGTTGAAGAACACCGCGATGTAGTCCGGGCGGCGGTTTTGGTACTTCAGGTAGTAGGCATGCTCCCACACGTCAAGACCGAGGATGGGCGTGCCTGAGCAGCCCACGCCGGGCATGAGCGGGTTGTCCTGGTTTGCCGTCGAGCACACCTCGAGCTTGCCGTCCTTCACACACAACCAGGCCCAACCCGAGCCGAAGCGCGTCGCTGCCGCCTTCGAGAAGGCCTCGCGGAACGCCTCGAATCCGCCCAGATCCCGCGCAATGGCGTCGGCCAAATCGCCCGTCGGCAGTCCGCCGCCCTTCGGAGACATCACCGTCCAGAACTGGTTGTGGTTCCAGAAACCGCCTCCGTTGTTGCGCACTGCCGTGACATCGCTGTGGTCGCGCATGAGTTCCTCGATGGTCTTGCCCTCCATCGGGGTGCCGGCAATGGCCGCATTCAGGTTGTTCGTGTAGGCCGCGTGGTGCTTGCCGTGGTGAATCTGCATCGTTTCCGCATCGATGTGCGGCTCGAGTGCGTCGTGCGCGTAAGGGAGCGCAGGGAGTTCGAATGCCATGGGGAAAAGTTAGGGAGTTTTCTTCTGAGGAGTGAAGGTCAGCCGTCCTGCCCGGACGGCCAAACCTGCGGGATACCGCAACACCTCGAGGGCGCGGGCCAGGGTCGCATCGCCCCGCAATTCCGCTTCGTGCAAAGCCTCTTCGCCAAGGAGGTTGCGGGCGATTTGGGCGACCAACTGGTCGCCGAGCACCCGACGCTCCGCTGCATCAAGCACAATGCGCTGTTCGCCCGAGCGGTTGCGTAGGAAATCCTCAATCGCTGCATCGCGCACGGCGGCATCGAGTGCCGCCACGGTCCGGATCGGCTCGAGCGCTTTCCGGCGGGCATCGACGAAGGCAAACGACGCATCGCGCACCTCGCCGAGCCACATCCATTCGGCCACCCGGTCCGTCAATCCTGCGGTATCCAGCGGCACAAAAAAGTCCGGCGCAATCCCCCCGCCGCCATAAACGACGCGCCCTTCCGGCGTTTCGTAGCGCAGCGAATCCGGCCCGTCCTCGGTCGCCCCGTGAAAGAGTTCGCCGTTCTCCATCCGCTCGCCCGGCTCCTCGGCGTAGGCGTCCGTTCCGTCGCTGTAGGGCCGCTGAATGGCACGGCCTGTGGGCGTGTAGAAGCGGGCAACCGTCAGCCGCAATGCCCCCGCATCGGAAAGCCCAAACTCCTCTTGCACCAGGCCTTTGCCGAAACTCCTGCGCCCGATGACTGCTCCACGGTCGTTGTCTTGGATCGCCCCGGCGAAGATTTCGCTCGCTGACGCAGACCCCTCGTCGATAAGCACCGCCACGTTCCAGTCCCTCCATTTGCCGGGCTCCTCCGCCTCGTAGTCCGTGCGCGGCACATGGCGGCCCTCGGTGTAGACCACCTTGTCGCCCTTCTCGAGGAATCCGGCCACCATCGGCACGACCGCATTCAGGTAGCCGCCGCCGTTGCCCCGCAGGTCGACGACGACGCTGCGCACGCCCGCGGCCGCGAGTTTGCCCATGCCGGCCTCGAATTCTTCGGCGGTGTTCGCCGCGAAGCGCACCACCTTGATGTAGCCGATGCCCGGCTCGAGCTCCAGCGCGGCCACGACACTGTGGATCGGAATCCGGTCGCGGACCAAATCGTACTGCAGCACCCGCCCTTTCCGCGACACCCCGACGCGCACATGCGTCCCGCTCGGCCCCTTCAGCAGCTCCGCCACCCGCGCGTTCGTCAGGTCCGGCCCGGAAATCTCCACCGAATCGACCTTCACGATGCGGTCCCCCGCATGCATCCCGGCCCGCGCCGCCGGCCCGCCGGGTATGGCCGCTACCACCATCAGCGTATCGTCTTGGATGACAAACTCGATGCCGATGCCCTCAAATCCGCCCTCCATGGGCTCGGCGAGTTCCGCGAGTTCTTCCGCAGAGAAGTAGTAGCTGTGGGGATCGAGTTCTGCGAGGATGGCCTCGACGGCCACCTGTTCGAGGCGCGCGCGCTCCACATCGTCCACATACATGGACTCGATGCGGTCGAGCACTTCCTGGAGTGCACCCCGCGAGCGGCCGAGCGGTCCGCCCCCACCGCCATCGAGCAGAAAGCCGAGAAACAGACCCACCGCGAGCAGGGCCGCATAGACCAGCGGTTGGCTGGCCGACCGGCGCGGGTTCTCGGAGGGATTAGTGTCCATCGGTGTGCAAGAGGTCGTGCGGGAAGGCGACAATTTCGACCCCTGCTTGGTTCAAAAAGACCAGCCCGCTGTCGTCCTTGTACGCGTCGCGGTAGACGATGCGCGAAATCCCGGCCTGGTGGATGAGTTTCGCGCACTCGCGGCACGGCGAAAGGGTCAGATAGAGGGTGGCCCCGGAGGCGCTGTTGTTCGAGCGTGCGAGTTTCGTGATGGCATTTGCCTCTGCATGAAGCACATACCAGTGTGTATCGCCGAACTCGTCCTCGCACGGATTCGGCAGGCCCGATGGCGTGCCGTTGAACCCGTCGGCAATAATCATGCGGTCTTTCACGATCAGCGCGCCGACCTGCTTGCGCGTGCAGTGCGACAGCTGGGCCCATTCGGCGGCCATCCGCAGGTAGGCTCTGTCGTAACGGGTTTGTTTCGTGTGGGTTGTGCTTTCCATGCGGACGTTTGCCGGCTGCGCCGGGCCAAATTTACTCCCCAGACACCGCCGCGGCGCCCGCCGTTGTAGTTTGGCTTTCCCAAATCCTGCCAAACATGCGCATCTACACCCGCACCGGCGACGACGGCAGCACCTCCCTCTTCGGCGGCCGCCGCGTCCCGAAGGACGATCTGCGCATCGAAGCCTACGGCACGGTCGACGAACTCAATGCGTTCCTCGGGGCCCTCGCCGACCACCCGGAAGTCGCCCACCATCCCGAGGACGCCGCCCTTGCCGCCACGATCAGCGCCGACCTGTTCACCCTCGGCAGCCACCTGGCGACCGCCGACCCGGCCATGAAAGCCCACCTGCCCCCGCTGCCCGCTGGCCGCCCGGCCGAGTTCGAAGCCCACATGGACCGCTGGACGGCCTCTCTCCCCGAGCTCCGCCACTTCATCCTGCCCGGCGGCCACCCGGCCGTCTCCGCGGCGCACATCTGCCGCGTACTGAGCCGGCGCGCCGAGCGCCGCGTCATCGCCCTCCACCGCGCGGAGCCCGTCGACCCCGCCATTTCCACCTACCTCAACCGCCTCAGCGACCTCTTCTTCGTGTGGAGCCGCGCGCTGGGGGCCCGGGCGGGGGTTCCGGAGCGGATTTGGCAACCCGGCTGACGGGTTGCAAACCTCCCAGAAAAGGCTATTTTTGCGCGCTGAACGCAACCCTTGCACGATGTACTGGACACTCGAACTCGCCTCCTACCTGGAGGATGCCCCGTGGCCGGCCACCAAGGACGAGCTCATCGATTTTGCGATGCGGACCGGTGCGCCGCTGGAAGTCGTCGAAAACTTGCAACAGCTTGAGGACGAAGGTGAACTCTTCGAAACCATCGAGGACATTTGGCCTGACTATCCCTCGAAAGAGGACTTCTTCTTCAACGAAGACGAATACTAAGCCGGACGCATTCCGGCCCTACCACCGGTGCGCTCGGAGCACCACCAGCCCGCCTTCCACATAGGCGGGATACGCATTCCACGGACTCGATTTCTACCGATCCGGCGCGCCGGATCCCAGCGTCACGTAGGGTTGCACCTGCCACTGGCCCAGCGCGACCACTGCGCCCACACGAGCACCTATGCCGCCCAGCCGCGCTCGTCCTCAACCTCGTTCTCGTCCTGCGCAGCGCAGCCGCGCCCGCCCTCAACCTCGTCCTACGTTCTCTAACGCCTCCCCCGCCAACCTCCCCTTCCACCATTCCATGCTCCAATCTGTTCCGACTGCTACTTAAAACCCGAAGGCCCGGGCATTCCAATCCAGCACCTGCCACTGCAACGCGATGCAACCGGACTGCAGGGTCTCCGCCGCGACCGCGCGGATCAGTGCCCGCCCGATGCCTTTGCCCCGTTGCGTCGGCCGCACGTAAAAATCCTCGAGGTACATGCTCCGGCCCTTCCAGGTGCTGAACCGCTCGTAAAAGAGGGCCATGCCGAGCGGCTCGCCGCTTGCGGATTCGGCGAGGAAGGCGCGAAAGGCCGGGCGGGGCCCGAAGCCGTCGCGTTCAAACGAGGCGGGGGTGGTGTGTACTTCGTCGGGCGCACGTTCGTAGTCGGCGAGTTCGCAGACGAGGGCATGCAAGGCCGCACAATCGGCGGCGGTTGCCGGGCGGATGCGCACGCCTTCCGGCAGATTCACTTCGGATTCCATGGTCCGCGAAGGTCGTACTTTCGGCGGCGTGGAAGCGCTGACCTGGAATGCCGTGGACATTGTGCTGGGCGCGTTGTTCGCGTGGAGTGCATGGCGCGGGTGGCGCCGGGGGTTGATTTGGGCCCTGGCCATGCTGGCGGCCATCGGGGTGGGTATGGCGGCAGGGGCGTACGGCGCGGAACATCTTGCCGCGCAGGTGCAGGACGCCTTCGGCTGGTCGCCGCGGGCGGCGGCGGTGGCCGCGTTTACCGCAGCGTTCGTCGTGGTGGGCGCAGGCATTTTGTTCCTTGCCAAACTCCTGGAAACCGGCGTGATGCTCGCTGCCTTCGGTTGGGCGAACCGGCTTGCCGGCGCGGGATTTTCTGTGGCGCGCATGGCCCTGGTCGTGGCCGCGGTGCTCACGCTCGCCGGCTTCGTCCGCAGTCCGGAGGCGCCGCTGCCGGCGGCTTGGCGCGAGGATTCGCTGCTGCTGCCGCCCGTGGAGGCCCTGGGCCGGCTCGTCCTGCCCGATCCGGGAAGTGCGTTACGCTAAGGCAGCGACGAGGCGGGCGGCGCGGTCCCGCAGGGCCGCCTCTTCGGCGGCGTAGGCGGCGTCCGTCGCGATGCGGTCGGGCGCACAGCGGACCGAGACGTAGAATTTGATCTTCGGCTCAGTGCCGCTCGGGCGGGCAGAGAGGACGCTGCCTTCGGCCGTGATGAATTGCAGGACGTTCGAGGTGGGCAGGCCCGTGACAGAAGGACCGGCGAGGAAGTCGCGGACAGCGACCACGCGCTCACCGGCGAGTTCGGCGGGCGGGGTGGCGCGGAGTTGGCGCATTTGGTCCGCGATGGCGGCGACGCCAGAGCGGCCCGGCCGCGTAACGGACACCAACTCCTCCCGGTAGAGCCCGTGCTTCCGGTGCAGCCGCCGGAGCCCGTCGAGCAAGGTCTCGCCGCGGGCCGCCGCCGCATGCGCGCATTCCGCCAGCAGGCACGCCGACGCCACGGCATCCTTGTCGCGCACCGCGTCGCCGATCATGTAGCCGTAGCTCTCCTCGCCACCGACGAGGAACCGCGACT